>NZ_JBEXNT010000031.1:0-75087 GCF_040611255.1 Kitasatospora sp. NPDC002965
GCCCGGCGGGATCCGCCGGGCGCACGACGCTAGCCCGCGGGCCTGACCATGATGATCGACTCCAGCTTGTCGGCGCTGTTCCACAGCAGTTCGATCCGCGTGCCGGTGTCCGGCACCCTGACGCTGTTGTACGGGTTCGAGGCGTCCCAGTACGAACCGGCGTGGTCGTCGAAGGCGGTGACGCCGGGGAGGCTCGGCACGGTCGTGGGCACGTCCGCCCGGTGCAGCGTGAAGCTGTCGGTCGCCTCGGATCCGAACGTCGCGTCGTAGCTCTGCACCCGGGTGCGCATCGGGGTGCCGTCCGACCACGTCAGGGCGCCCGGGTGGGCGTCGACCGGCAGCACCAGGCCGCTGCCCGGGTGCTCGTAGACGTTGTTGTCGGTCTGCGAGGCGTCCCAGAACCAGATCAGCAGACCGTTCTGGTAGGGGAAGTGGTCGACCCGTCGCGGGCGCTGCCGGGAGCCGAACACGTAGGGGCCGCTCTTCAGCGTGGTGTCGTAGGAGACGTACTGGCGGTTCTCGACCAGGTAGTAGCGGGGGTGGTCGACGGTGAAGGTGCCGGTGGTGCGGCTGAAGTCCCGGGCCGTCCATCCGCCGTCACCGTGCTCGGCGCCGTCGGTGAACAGCACCGTCCCGTCGGCGGTGACCGCCAGCTCGTCCAGGGCGAGCCCCCTGAGGTGGGTGCTGCCGTCGGTGGTCACCCGGAAGCGGATCTTGACGGCCCGTCCGGCGTAGCCGTCCAGCGGGTAGGCCAGGTCGCCCCAGGCCCCGCCGGACTCGCCGTCGAGGGCCGGGATGCCGCTGCCGTTCGGCCGGATCGGGGCGCCGCCGAAGGTGCCGGCGAGGGCCGTCCAGCTGCCGCCGCCGTCCGTGGAAACCTCGGCGTAGCCGAAGTCGAAGCCCCTCTCCAGCTCGTACCAGCCCTTGGCCGTCAGGGTGGCGGAGGTGCGGCCGGTGAGGTCGACGTCGCGGACGAGCTGGGCGTTGCGGTTGTCGGCGCTGCCGCTCCACCACTCGCTGGTGCCCGCGTACGGGGTGTTGACCACGGTCGTGACGGTCTTCTTCGGCAGCTCGACCACCACGGCCTGCGGGCGCGCCGAGTGGTACTCGGCCGGGCCGGTGTGGTGCAGCGAGAGCGTGCCGGCCTTCGCCTTGTCGTAGCTGAGCCAGCCCAGTTGGAGCTTGCTCCAGGCGTCGAGGTCCGCCGGGCGGTCGCCGATCTCGTCGCGTCCCTCGCCGAGCCAGGAGCCGGAGTCCATCAGCGACCAGTAGCCGACGGCGTTGTCGACGCCGTGGCCGCTCCGGTCGTAGAGGTCCGGCAGGCCGAGGTCGTGGCCGTACTCGTGGGCGAAGACGCCGAGGCCGCCGTTCTCGGCCTGCATGGTGTAGTCGCCGGCCCAGATGCCGGTGTCGCCGACGGGGGTGCCGCCCAGCTTGTTGCCGGCCGGCCCGGTGCTGCCCGAGCCCGAGCCGTAGACGTAGCTGCGGTGCGCCCAGAGGGCGTCCGTCCCCTGTGCTCCGCCGCCGGCCGACTGGTCGACGCCGGCGTGCACGATCTGGAAGTGGTCGACGTAGCCGTCGGGCTCGTTGAACTCGCCGTCCCCGTCGAAGTCGTAGCGGTCCCAGCGGTCGTACTCGGCGATCGCGGCCTTGATCTCGGCGTCGGTACGGCCCCTGGCCCGCTCGGCCGCGACCCACGCGTCGAGGCCGTCGCGGACGAGGTCCTGCGCGTTGTCGCAGACGTTGTCGCCGCAGAAGTCGGAGCCGTAGCGGGCCTCGTTCCACGGCACCTTCACCCAGTCGGTGACGGTGCCCTCGACCGAGTAGCGGCCGGAGGACTGCTTCTCGTAGTACGTCCTGAGCGAATCGCGGCCGGGGTGGAAGTAGAGGTCCTGGTAGTGCTGCCGGTCGTAGTCGGCGCGCCAGGCGGTGGAGTTGTCGGCGGCCCGGTCCGGCTGCTCGATCCGGTTGTGCCGCGGGCCGGGCGTCCCGCCGTACTTGGGCCCGCCCTCGTGCTGGGTGGTGGTGTCGACCCGGTCGCCGAACTCCACCAGGACGGTGAAGATCCGGTCGGTCCGCTCCCGGGCGAGTTCCACGTACTGGTCCCGGCCGAGCTTCACGGCGGTGCCGCTGCCGCGCGTCTCGACCTCGGCGGTGCCGGCCAGCAACTGCTCGGTGGCGGCCTTCTGCCGGGCCCTGGTCTTCTCCGTCAACGGGCCGGGCAGGTCGTGCTCCACCCCGTGGGCGGCCTGCGCGTCGGCCGGGTCCCGGGGGGTCGGGCCCCGGTCGGCCGCGACGGCCGGCCCGGGCAACAGGAGGGAACCGAGGGCGACGGCCACGGCGAGCGCGGTGGCCGCGGCGGTCCTTCCGGGTATGTTCACGGTGCGGGAGTCCTCTCTCTGCCGGTCCGCACGGGAGCGGGGCCGGCGGCTGGTCCACTGCGGTGACGGCGTCCCCCGCGGCGGCGCGGGAGGCGCACCGCCGCGGGGGACGCCGGGTTCAGGCGGCCCGGTACGGTGCGGGCAGGGCGAGCACGTGGTGCAGGAGCCGGCGCCGCTCGGCCTGCTCGTCGGAGGCCAGGAGCGCGCCGAGGACGGCGATGCGGGCCTGCCCCGCGCGGAGCAGTCCGGTGGGCACCGCGCCTGCGGCGACCAGGTCCACCGCCCCGCCGTTGGTGTAGAGCTCGGCGACCGGGCCGCCCGGCACGCGGGTGGTCAGGGCCACGAGCACGCCCCCGGCGGTGGCCTCGGCGACGGCCGCGGTGAAGGCGGGGGTGGCGTTCCCGGCACCGGTGGCCACCAGGACGACGCCGCGGGCCCCGCCGGCCACGGCGGCCCGCAGCAGTGCCGGGTCGGCGTCCGAGTGGTGCATCACCATGTCGACACGCAGCGGAAGCTGGGGAACGGTGCGCGGCGGCATGGGGATCGGAGCCGGTCGGCCGGGCCGTTTGAAGAGGGTGACGGTCCCGTCCCGGACCTCGCCGATCGGGCCGTCCTCCGTGCTGCTGAAGGCGTCGACGGCCAGGGTGTGGGACTTGACGGTGCCGCGCGCCGCGAACAGCTTGCCGCCGAACGCCACCAGCGTGCCGGCCCCGGTCACGGCCGAGGCCACGAGGAGCGCGTCGTGGAGGTTGCGCCGCCCGTCGTCGTCCCCCGGGTGGTCGAGCGGCTGCTGGGCTCCGGTGAACACCACCGGCCGGGTGTCGTGGTGGTGCAGGTCGAGCAGGAACGCCGTCTCCTCCAGGGTGTCCGTCCCGTGGGTGACCACGATGCCCTCGACGTCTTCCCGGGCGAAGAGCTGATGGACCTTCCGGAGGAGGGTCAGCTGCCGGGCCGTGGTCATGAGCGGGCTGTCGAGGGTGCAGAGGTCCACGACCTCGACCGAGACCCCCGGCGGGACCACGGCCCTGGACAGGACCTCCCGGCCGCTCGCTCCCGCGGCCAGGCCGGCTCCGCGGCGGCGACCGGCGATGGTCCCGCCGGTGGTGACGACGACGATCCGTCCCATGCTCTTCCCTGCTCCTCTGGTCTTCCGCCGGTCTTCGCCCGGCGGGGTGGTCTTCGTTCGGCGGGTCGCCCCGCGGGGTCCGGTCCGGCCCGGGTGGGGAGCCGGGCCGGACCGGCGTTCAGGGGTGCGGTGTCAGGACGCCGTGCAGATGGTGAGGTAGGGCTGCCTGGTGCAGCTGATCCTCGCCGTCGACGAGGCGGTGGCGCCCTTCCGGTCCGTGACGGTCAGCCTGGCCGTGTAGGTCGCCGTCGCGGCCGGGTAGGTGTGGCCGGGCTTCAGCTCGGTGCCGGTGGTGCCGTCGCCGAAGTCCCACCGGTAGGAGACGACGGTGCCGTCGGGGTCGAAGGACTCGGTGGCGTCGAACCCGCACCACGCGGCGGCGGTGCAGAAGCGGGTGAAGGCGGCCACGGGCTTCTCGTTCGCCGCCGGGTCGGTGGCCCGGACGGCGGCGCTGTTGCGGCTGGTACGGCCGGAGCCGTCGGTGACGGTGAGCCTGACGGTGTAGACGCCGTACGCGCCGTAGGTGTGGACGGGCCTGACGCCGGTGCCGGTGGCGCCGTCACCGAAGTCCCAGCTGTAGGTCAGGCCGCTGCCGCCGGTGAGGGAGGCGTCGAAGGTGCAGCTCCGGCCGCTGTCGTCACAGCCGGCGACGAAGGTGGCGTCCGGTCCTGCGGTGCCGCCGGCCGGGAAGACCGCCGTGCTGCCGAGATCGAGGACGGGTTCCTTGACGCCGTCGCCGGAGGTGTCGGTCCAGTTGGAGCTGCCGGCGTTCACGATGCGGTCGCGGACGGCCAGTGCCCCGGCGCGGTCGACGGGCTTGTGGGCGCCGCGGGTCAGCCAGGCGGCGGCGCCGGCCACGTGCGGGGCCGCCTGCGAGGTACCGCTGTAGTTGGAGTACCCGCCGTTGCGGAACGCGGACTGGATGCAGTCGCCGGGGGCCGCGATGTCCACGCCCCGGCCGAAGTTGCTGAAGTCCGAGAGCGCGTCGTCCCGGTTGCGGTTGTTCTTGTTGCACCACGCGAAGTCACCGAGGCCGCCCGGCTTTCCGTCGGCGTCGCTGAGCGAGGACACCGTGACGGCGTCCGGCACGTTCGCCGGGCTCTGGTTCGCCACGTCCCGGTGGTCGTTGCCCGCCGAGACGACCACCACGACACCTCTGGCGATCGCCCGGTTCACCGCGTCGTCGACGGCCCGGACGGTGCCGTCGAAGCCGAGGCTGAGGTTGGCCACCTCGATGTCGCCGGCGTGCGCGGTGACCCAGTCGATGCCGTTGACGATCTCCTCGGTGGAGCCGCTGCCCTTGCTGTCGAGGGACTTGACCGACCAGATGCGGGCGCCCGGCGCGACACCGACGTAGCCGACGCCGTTGTCCAGGCCGCCGATGATGCCGGCCACGTTGCTGCCGTGCCCGTTGTCGTCGTTCCCCGCGTTCTCGACGCACGAGGTGACGCCCACGCAGTTCACCCGCCGGACCACGTTCAGATCCGGGTGGTAGTAGTCGCTGCCCGAGTCGATGACCGCCACGTCCACGTCGACCCGCTGGTCGAGCCCGTCGCCGACCTTCAGGCCGGTGTTCGAGGCGGCGCCGATGCGGGCCGCGCCGTTCGGCAGGGCCTGCCCGTGCGCGTGGGCGGTCGCCGACGGCTCGACGTAGGCGACCGCCGGGTCGGCGCGCAGCACCTGGACCGCGGCGGGCGTCAGGTCGGCCGAGAAGCCGCTGAGCGCCGACCGGTAGACCGAGCGGACGTCGGCGCCCCGGACATCGCGGGCGACCGTGGTGGGGTCGGTCGCCGCGCCGTCCTTGAGCACCACGATGTATCCGGAGGCAGGCTCCTGCGCCGAGGCCGGGGCGGCCCCTGTTCCTGCCACCGATGCCAGCACCAGGCCAGCGAGTATGACGGCGTGCTTCATTCTTTCTCCTTGTGGGGGAAGGGAGTTGCCGAGGAGGCCAGGGCGGCTCGCCGCGATCCGACCCGCCGGTTCCCCGCCACTGGCGGGGGCCGGGCAGAGGTCTCGTGCGGGCCCGTCGGGCGGGGCCGGGCCCCGCGCGGTGCGGTCCCCGCGCGGTGCGGGGCCCGGCCCGGGGGGTGACCGGAGGACCGGCCCGGCCCGGGTGGGGGTGCCGGGCCGACCCGCGGTCAGGAGATCGAGCAGGTCATGTAGTACGGGAACCTGGTGCAGCTGACGGTCGCGGAGTCGCTGCCGGTGCCGCCCTTGTCGTCGGTGACCGTCAGCGTCGCCGTGTACGTGCCGGAGGCCGCGTAGGGGAAGGTGTGGTTGACGCTCTGGCCGGTGCCGGTGGAGCCGTCGCCGAAGTTCCAGCTGTACCTCGCCAGGCTGCCGTCCGGGTCGTAGGAGCCGTCGCCGTCGAGCACGCAGTTGCCGTTGACGGTGCAGAAGCCGCCGACGTTCGCGACGGGCCGGTCGTTGTGGTTGGGCTCCAGGAGGCGGAACGTGGTCCCGTTGCCGCCGGTGCGGCCGGAGCCGTCGGTGACGGTGAGCCTGACGGTGTAGGTGCCGTACGCGCCGTAGGTGTGGACGGGCCTGACGCCGGTGCCGGTGGTGCCGTCGCCGAAGTCCCAGCTGTAGCTGAGTCCGCTGCCGCCGGTGAGCGAGGCGTCGAAGGTGCAGCGGCGGGTCGCGCGGTCACAGCCGGGCACGAACGTCGCGTCCGGTCCGGCGGTGCCGCCGGCCGGGAAGACCGCGGTGTTCGTCAGGTCCAGGAGGGGTTCCTTGACGCCGTCGCCCGAGGTGTCCGTCCAGTTGGAGCTGCCGGCGTTCACGATGCGGTCGCGGACGGCCAGCACCCCGGCGCGGTCGACGGGCTTGTGGGCACCGCGGGCCAGCCAGGCGGCGGCGCCGGCCACGTGCGGGGCCGCCTGCGAGGTACCGCTGTAGTTGGAGTACCCGCCCTCCTTGAAGGCCGAGCGGATGCAGTCGCCGGGAGCCGCGACGTCCACACCGCGGCCGAAGTTGCTGAAGTCCGACAGCGCGTCGTCCCGGTTGCGGTTGTTCTTGTTGCACCACGCGAAGTCACCGAGGCCGCCCGGCTTTCCGTCGGCGTCGCTGAGCGAGGACACCGTGACGGCGTCCGGTACGTTCGCCGGACTCTGGTTCGCCACGTCCCGGCGGTCGTTGCCGGCCGACACCACGACCACGATGCCCCTGGCGATCGCCCGGTTCACCGCGTCGTTGACGGCCCGGACGGTGCCGTCGAAGCCGAGGCTGAGGTTCAGCACCTCGATCTCGGCGCCGTGCGCGGTGACCCAGTCGATCCCGTTGACGATCTCCTCGGTGGAGCCGCTGCCCTTGCTGTTCAGGGACTTGACCGACCACAGCCGGGCGCCCGGCGCGACGCCGACGTAGCCGAGGCCGTTGTCGAGGCCGCCGATGATGCCGGCCACGTTGCTGCCGTGCCCGTTGTCGTCCATCCCGGCGTTCTCGACGCACGAGGTGACGCGCACGCAGTTCACCCGCCGGACCACGTTCAGGTCCGGGTGGGTGTAGTCGATACCGGAGTCGATGACCGCCACGTCCACGTCGACCCGCTGGTCGAGCCCGTCGCCGACCTTCAGGCCGGTGTTCGAGGCGGCGCCGATGCGGGCCGCGCCGTTCGGCAGGGCCTGCCCGTGCGCGTGGGCGGTCGCCGACGCCTCGACGTAGGCGACCGCCGGGTCGGCGCGCAGCACCTGGACCGCGGCGGGCGTCAGGTCGGCCGAGAAGCCGCTGAGCGCCGACCGGTAGACCGAGCCGAGCCGTACGCCGCGTGCGGAACGGGCGACCGTGGTGGGGTCGGTCGCCGCGCCGTCCTTGAGCACCACCAGGTAGCGGGCGCTGTCCTGTCCGGCGGGGCCTGCGGACTGCGCCGAGGCGGGGACGGCTCCGGATCCTGCGACCACGGCCAGCACCAGGCCGGCGAATATCGCGGTTCGTCTCATGCTTCCTCCTTGTGGGGGGCGGGAGTTGCCGAGAAGGCTAGAGCCGGAACGGCCCCTCGGGAATGTCGGCTTGCCGCCTCTGACGGGAAGCCGACAGCACTCCTCCCGGCCCGCGCGGGGGCCTACGATGCCCTCTGCGGAGGTCCGCAGCCGATAGCCGGACCGCCGAACGCCGAGGAGGCAACCGTGCTGGACGCGCTCGGAGTCCCGCCCCAGGAGGAGGCGCTCTACCGCGCCCTGTTGCGGCGGCCCGACCCCACCCTCGCCGAACTCGTCGAGGCCACCGGGGGTGAACCGTCCCGTCTCAGACGTCAGCTCAGGGAGCTGGAGACCAAGGGACTGGTCACCCGCTCCCCCACCCGGCCGGTGCGGTTCCGCCCCTCTCCCCCGGAACTGGCGGTCGAGGTGCTCGCGCTCAGCCTCCACCAGCAGATCGACCGGGCCAGGCTCGCGGCCGTCGAGCTCGACGACCTCTGGCGCAGCGGCCGCGCCGGGCACGAGCCGCCGGTGCAGATCGTCCAGGGCCGGGACGCCAACACGCAGCACTTCCGGCAGATCCAGCAGTCGACCCGGAAGGAGGTGCTGATCTTCGACATGCCCCCGTACGTCGAGGAGGGCATGGCCGACCAGACCGAGGTCCAGCTCGACCTCATGGACCGGGGGGTGTCCTACCGCACGGTCTACGACCGCACCGCGCTGGCCGAGCCCGAACAGCTCGCGCTGGCCCGCCGGCTGACACAGCGGGGGGAGCGGGCCCGGATCGTGGACGGGCTGCCGATGAAGCTGCTGATCGCCGACCGCACCACCGCCCTCGTCCCCTTCGTCCTGGCCGGGGAGCGGCAGACCGTCGTCCTGCGCAGCTCCCCGCTGCTGCACGGGCTGGTCGCGCTGTTCGAGGCGATGTGGGAGCGCGGCACCCCGCTGTGGGGCAACGGCCGCCCGTCCGACGCGCTCAGCCCGGAGGACGTCCAGCTCCTGGGCTACGCCGCCGCCGGGTACACCGACGAGATCATCGCCCGCAAGGTGGGGGTGAACAAGCGGACGGTCGAGCGCCGGATGCGCCGGCTGATGGACACGCTGGGTGCCCGCACCCGGTTCCAGGCCGGGCTCCAGGCGGCACGGCGGGGGCTGCTCGGTTGACGCACCGACGGTCGGCCCGGGGAGGGGCGCGGCTCCGCTCCCGGCATCCCGTGCTCCGGGGTTCCCCTACTCCAGGAATCCCCTGCGTCCGGCCTGGATCCCGGCCTGGAAGCGCGTCCGGGCGCCCAGGACGTCCATCAGGTGCCTCATCCGGCGCTCGACCGTCCGCTTGCTCAGGCCGGTCCGCCGGGCGATCGACTCGTCGGTGTAGCCGGCCGCCGCGAACCCGAGCATCTGCTCGTCGGAGGCGTCGAGTCCGCCCGCCTTCCTCGTCGACCACAGGGGGGTGCCGCGCTCCCACAGCGCCTCGAACAGCGCGACCAGGCCGTCGAGCAGGGGCGAGCGGTCGAGGACCACGCTCTGGCGCTGTCCGGCGAGGACGAACGGGACGAGGCCGCTGCTGCGGTCGGTGATCAGCATCTTCAGCGGTACGCCGTCGACCACCCTGGCCCGCTCACCGTGCTCCGCCAGGACACGGAGGCGTTCGTACTGGCCGGGCTCCTCCAGGGACAGCCGGTCGTAGACGGTCCGGTAGTGCACCCCGCGGGCCATGAGGTCCAGCTGGACCCGGTACTGGGGCTCGACGCCCTCCTCCAGGTACGGCGGCCGGTCCAGGGTCAACACCTCGCGCGTGGCCGCCAGTTGGGTCTGGAGATAGCGCTGGGTGTTGGAGTCCTGGCCGACGACCACCTGGAGCGGCACCGCCCGTGCCCGCGCCGCGGCCTCCCAGAGGACGGTCAGCTCCCCCGCCGCGAGACGGGCCCGGTCGATCTCCTTGTGACGGTCGAGCGCGAGGATCTCGAACGCCAGGTCGGGCGCCGTCGGCCGGTAGCGGACCGGGCGTGCCGGTGTCCTGGTCACCAGCCCCTTCTCCTCCAGGGCGCGGAGCCGGCGCGTGACGCCCGAGGCGCCGCAGCCGGTCGCCGCGGCCAGTTCCGCGAGGCTCGGCTCGGCCAGGGTCAGCAGCACCCGGTAGAGCTGCTCCTCGGACTCGGTGACACCGAACGGCCCCAACATGACGTCTCCCGTTGCTCGGCAGCCCTGCCCGGTCCACCGGCCTCCGGTCCACCGGCGACCGGCCGACCGGCCGACCGGCCGACCCTCGGAGGGGGCAGCCGGTGGGCAGGGCCGCAGGGCACCGAAGAGTAGGCGGGCCGGGCGCCGGGGGGAACGGGGAAACCCGCCACCGCCGGTATTCCGACACCCCGCCCCGGAACGGCGGGCCCGGAGCCGCGACCGGAGCCCGACAGGGGGGCGTCCGGCACCGGACCCGGGGGTGGTCCGGAGCCGGGCGCCGGGGCGTGTCAGTGCGCGCGGACGGTGATGTCGTCGCACCAGCCGTGGCCGGTGCCGCTACGGGCGTAGCAGTAGATCCTGGCGGTGGTGGCGGTCGGACCGGTGGTGAAGGTGACGGATCCTTCGGTGAAGGCGGTAGTGGTGAAGAGCGTCCGCGCGGAGGAGCCGGCGGTGTCGTACTGCTTGGCGCCGACCGAGAGTTCGGTGCCGCTCGCGGAGACCTTGCCCCAGCCGCCGAGGGTGTAGGTGGTGCCGGGCCTGACCTGGATGACCTGCTCGGCGGCGGCCTGGGCGGGCCCGACCTTCACCGAACGGGCGCCGCCGTGCCTGGTGGAGCTGTCCAGGGTGACGCCGCCGTAGCCGGTCCAGGGGTTGAGCGCGGTGTTCTCGAACCCGGGGTTGCGCACGAGGTCGATCGGGGTGCAGGTGGCGTCGTCGAACGCGGCGGCCTGGTGGAAGCCGCGGTCGGCGCGGCAGACCTGCGGGACGGCGTTGCCGAAGTAGTCCCGGGTGCCCAGGGTGGGGATCGCGGTGCCGGTGCCGCGGACAGGGGAGGCCGCGCTCAGCCGGTAGTCGGCCGCCGCGGTGCCGCCCATGTTGACGAACCGCGGGTCGTGGGTCTTCTTCTCGGGGTCGGCCGGCTCGCCGGCGGGGTGGCTGCCGAAGAAGGTGTTCGAGGCCCAGGTGAAGTTCCTGGCCTCGTACGTCCCCCTGTTGTCCAGTCCGTCGAAGCCTCCGCTGCCGAGGTTGACGAAGACGTTGTCGGTGAACCGGGCCAGGGTGGCGCCGTAGCCGTCCTGGACGAGGTCGGCGGTGGAACCGGCGGGCAGGTAGACCGTGTTGTGATAGAGGTCGGCGCTGTTCTCGCCGGAGGCGGCCAGCCAGCGGTCCTCGTCGTGGTGGCTGAGGTTGTAGCGCACGACGGTTCCGGTGCTGCTGGAACCCTTGCCGCAGGAACCGCAGAAGAGCATGAAGCCACCCTCGTTGTGGTGGCTGTGGTTGAACTGGAAGACGGCCCGGTTGTTGCCGAAGTCGGAGTCGAAGGCCATGCCGTCACCGTTGTCGGACAGCCGGCGGACGTGGTGGACCTCGTTGTACTGGATGAGGGTGTCGTCCGAATTGATGGTCCAGATACCCGCGTTGGCGCCCATCGGGCGCATGGCGATGTCGTAGGCGGTGTTGTGCTCGACGAGGCCGTGGTCGGCGGCGCGCAGCACGATGCCGTCGCCGCCGGTGTTGCTGATGGTGTTGCCGCGGAAGACCAGGCGGGTGTTGGCGCGCCAGTTGTTCTTCGTCCCGCAGTCGTCACCGGTGCCGTACTGGGGCCGGCACATCCAGGTCGTCCGGTTGGTGAGGCCCTCCCGGTCGACGTTGTCGATGCGGGAGTCCTGGACGACGACGTCGTCGAAGTTGGTGGGGGTGGTGGTGCCGGACACGCGGAACTGGATGCCGTTGGACCACTTGGTGGCGTCGCCCCTGACGTCGTGGACGTGGACGTCGTCGACCAGGTAGTGGCTGCCGACGCCGTCGGGCAGGTCGGCGACCTCGACGAGCAGGCCGTTGCGTTCGCGCTTGGTCGAGCCGGTGTCGCGGAAGGTGATGTCGAGGTCGTGGATCTCCCAGTGCTCGACGTTGAACAGGTGGACGGCGGCCTTCTCGGTGGTGGCGCCGTCGCCGGCGACGACGGGCCGGGCGGTGCCGGTGCCGTAGGCGGCCAGGGTGATCGGTGCGCCCGCGGTTCCGGAGCCCTGCGGCCTGAGGGTTCCGGTGCAGGTCGCGCCCCGCTTGAGGAGGAGCCGGTCACCGGGGCCGAGGACGTGGGCGTTGGCGGTGGCGAGGCTGTTCCAGGGGCTGCCCTGGCTGCCGGTGCCGTTCGAGGCGGCCGAGCAGTCCAGGTAGCGGGCGGTGCCGGTGGGGTCGGCAGGGGCGGCGGTGACGGCTCCGGCCGGGGAAAGGGCCGGAACGAGGAGTGCGGCCGCCGTCAGCGCGACGATCGCGGCACGTCTGAGTGTGGGGGGAACGAGCATGCGAGAAGCTCCCGGGGTGGGGGAGGGACGGAGGGTGGGCGCCCGCCCGCACCCTAGGACGGCCCACTGATCGAGTCAATCCATCTCGATCGATTTCCCCACATATTGATCAAACGATCAATATGGTTCCCACGGTGCGTCAGATGGTCCCCACGGTGCGTCAGCCCGACACCGCTCCGCACGACTCACGGATCGTCAGGACCGGCAGGAGCCGCACGTGGTGCACCGGGCCGGCCTCGGCCACGCTCCCGAGCCTGCGCAGGAGCAGCCCCACCGCCTCCGCGCCCACGGCCTGCTTCGGCGGCGCCACCGCGGTGAGCGGCGGTGCCCCGAGGCCGGCGAACAGGTCGTCGTAGCTGATGACGGCCAGGTCCTCGGGCACCCGCAGCCCCCGGGCCCGCAGCAGCGGGAGCAGCTGGATGGCGTCCTGGTCGTTGTGGACCACGGCCGCCCGCACACCCCGGGCGCAGCCCTCGGCCAGCCGGTCCGCGACCGCCGGCAGGTCCGCCACCGGGGTGACGATGTCGACGGGGGGTTCCACGGGCAGACCCAGCACCTCGCAGCCCTCGGCATAGCCCCGGCGGACCTCGTGCGCGGTCCAGGTGTCACGCCGGGCGACCAGGGCGATCCGCCGGTGTCCGAGCCCGGCCAGGTGGCGCAGCGCGAGGAGCACGCCGTGGCGGTGGTCGGAGGCGACCGAGTCGAGCGTCTCCGCCGGGCTCCCCGGCACCGGCCTGCGCTCGACCAGGACGGCGGGCACCGGCAGTTCCTCGGCCCAGGCCTGGTCGGAAGGCCGGTCGTCGGGCGTCCAGTTGGGCGCGAGGAGCAGCCCCTGGGCGCCGGACTTCAGCAGTTGCTCGGCCTGGGAGCGGTCCGCACCGGCCTGGTAGGAGGAGATGCCGAGCACGAGCTGGGCACCGGCCCGCCCGGCGGCGGCCCGTGCACCCGCGATGATCTCGTCGAAGTACTGTCCGACCGCCGGCACGAGCAGGCCGAGCGACGGCCCGTGCCCGGTGGCGACGGCGCCCGCCCCGGTCGCGGCCGACACCGAGCCGTGCGAGCGGCGGACGAGGCCGGAGTCGGCGAGTGCCGCGACGTCCCGGCGGACGGTGACGGCGGGCAGGCCGAGCCGCTCCGCGAGGTCGGTCAGCCGGACCGAGCCGAGCTCCTGAACCGCTTCAAGGATCCGGGTGCGGCGCTCGTCCGCCGAGATCGACATCCCCACACTCCCCTGCCCGTCGTCCGGCCGGGCGGGGTCACCTGCCCAGGCGGACAGGAATCTATCATTCGGTCGATGCACGGCCCGTGTTCGGTCGGCACACGGTCCGTCAGCGCACGACGGACGGACGGCCGGGCGGACGGGCCGGGGCGGACGGGCCCGGGCGGTTGGGCCCCGACCGCGCGTCACCCCGGGAACGCCGCCCCGGGGCGCGGGCGCCGCCGGGCACCGTCACCACTGGGGCATCTCCTCCGTGACCGCCGGGCCGAGGTCGGGTCGGTCCCGGAGCTCGACGCGGGTGCCCGCGCGGTGGAGTTCGAGGACCACGAGTTCGTTGCGCCCCTCCCGCCAGAGCGGGGCGGGGGCGTAGAGGGTGCGCTGCGGCCCGCGGTCCCAGTAGCGGCCGAGGGCGAAACCGTTGAGCCAGGCCATGCCCTTGGTGAAGCCGGGCAGCGCGAGGAACCCGTCGGCGGGCGTCGCGACCGTCAGGGCTGCGCGGTGGAAGGCGGGCCCGTCCCGGTGGCCGGGTGCGGCGAACGGCACTGCCGTGAGGTCGTCCAGGGGCAGCGGGCGGATCTCCCAGCCACCCAGCTGGTACTGGTTGCCGATGCGCACGCCGCCCGTGACGCCCTTGCGGTCGTGGAGCAGCGGGCCGTAGTTGACGCGGCCCATGTTCTCGACGAGGAGGTCGAGCACCGCGCCGCCCTCGGGCACCTCGACCGGCAGGGCCTCGTCGGGGCGGTCGCGTTCCAGGACACCGAGCGGCTGGCCGTCGAGGAAGACCTGGGCACGGTCGGCCAGACCGTCGACGCGCAGCTCGCCGCGGCCGAGGGGGCCGCGCAGGCGGGTGCGGTAGTGGATCAGCCCGAGGTTCTGGCCGAGGGCCTCCATCGGTTCGGGTTCCGGTCGGTGGTGGACGGTGGCCAGGTCGTCGAGGGCGGCCGACAGGCCGGCACTCGCGGTGAACGGCGCGCTCTGCGGGGCGAGCCGTGCGGGCAGCGGCGGCAGGGGGTGCGGGTTGGGGCCGAGGTGGCGTTCGATCACCCGGCGGAACAGGTGGAACTTCTCGGTGAGTTCGCCGGCCTCGCCGACGGGCGCGTCGTAGTCGTAGCTGGTGGTGTCGGGCTGGAACGTGGTCCCGTCGTGGTTGGCGCCGTTCCACCAGCCGAAGTTGGTGCCGCCGTGGCCCATGTAGATGTTCACGGACGCGCCGGCGGCGAGCATCCGGTCGAGGACGTCAGCGGACTCCGCGGGGTCGCGCAGGTGGTGGGGCGCGCCCCAGTGGTCGAACCAGCCGGTCCAGTACTCCATGCAGACCAGCGGGCCCACCGGCTGGTGGCGGCGCAGGCAGGCCAGGGACTCCTCGGGCCGGGAGCCGAACGTGCCGGTGGTGAGCAGCCCGGGCAGGACGCCGCCGAGCTGGAAGCCGTCCTCGGCGCCGTCGGCGGTGAAGAGCAGGCAGTCGACACCGCGCCGGACGAGGCCGGCGCGCAGGTGTTCCAGGTAGGCGGTGTCGTTGCCGTAGCTGCCGTACTCGTTCTCGACGGCGACGGCGACGACGGGCCCGCCGCGGGAGGTGAGCAGCGGGAGCAGGACGGGGACGAGGTCGTCGAACCAGGCGTCGACGGCGGCCAGGTAGGGCCCGTCGACGCGGCGGAGCCGGACGGCCGGGTCGGCGAGCAGCCAGGCGGGCAGGCCGCCGAACTCCCACTCGGCGCAGATGTACGGGCCGGGCCGGACGATCACGTCGAGCCCGAGCTCGCCGGCGGTGCGGACGAACGCGGCGAGGTCGCGGTCGCCGTCGAAGTCACTGACCCCGGGGGCGGCCTGGTGGAAGTTCCACGCGACGTAGGTCTCGACGGTGTTGACGCCCATGGCCCGGAGCCGGGTGAGCCGGTCGAGCCACTGTTCGGGGCGGATGCGGAAGTAGTGGACGGCCGCGGAGACGATCCGGTGCGGGAGGCCCGCACGCAGGAAGGTGTCTCCGTCGACGGTCAGGGACGTGGGGGCGGCCGGGTCGGCCATGGGTGCCTCCGCGGTAGGGCGGGCGGGAGGGTGGGCGGGTGGGTGGGCGCGCCCGGCGCGGCGTGGCCGGCGTCCGCCGGGGCGGGTGCGCCTAGGCGTGGGTCACGGACCGGACGGGAACCGGGGCGGTGCGGGCCCGCGCGGGAGCCGGGGCGGGCGGATGTGACCGGCGGGCGATCACCGGTACGCACCCTACGAGCTCATCGATCGGGTGGTCAATCAATCGATAAAGACCACGCCTCTTGATCGTATTTCGATCGAACGATACTGTTTGATCAAATCCACTGGATCGGCGATGGAGGGCAGGATGACCGCTTCGGGAGAAGAGCGCCGCAGGCTCATCGTGACCGCCGTCGGCGATCTCGGCGGGCAGGTACGGCTGACCGACCTCGCCGACCGACTGGGCATCCCGGCGGTCACGGTCCGCCGCGACGTCGCCATGCTCGCCGACGCCGGCAGACTCAGCCGCTCGCACGGCTTCGTCTCGCTCGACCGGCCGGACGCCGACCGAGCCCCCGCCCGGGGCGGCCTTCGGCCCGGCCGGGCCGGGCGCACCGTCGGCCTGCTCGTGCCCTCCGTCGGCTCCTACTTCGACGAGGTCATCGCCGGCGCCCGCACGGCCGCCACCGCCGCGGAGGCCCGGCTGGTCCTCGGCATCGCGCCGTACGGCACGGGCGACGACCGGGTGCAGGTGGAACGGCTGCTGGAGTCCGGCGCCGAGGGCCTGCTGCTCGCCCCCGGGCTGCTCCCCGGCCAGGCCCCGGAGGGCTGCGCCTGGCTGGACGCCCTGCCGGTGCCCGCCGTGCTGGTCGAGCGCCGCTCCCCCACCCCGGACGGCCCCGGTTCGCACCTCGACACCGTCGGCTCCGACCACCGCCACGGGGTCCTGAGCGCCCTGCGGCACTTCGCCGGCCTCGGCCACGAGCGCGTCCTGCTGGCCGCCCGGGGCGACTCCTGGACGGCCGAGGAGGTCCGGGCCGGGTACGAGGAGGGCACCCGCCTGCTCGGGCTGCGGCCCCTGCCGACCCTCGACACGCTGGCGCCGACGGGCGTGCCGACCGACCCCGAGCTGCTGTCCGCGCGGATCGCGGAGGCCGCCGCGGAGGGCACCCGGGCGGTGCTCGTCCACAACGACCAGGACGCGATCAGGCTGCCGCCGCTGTTGCGCGCCCGAGGTCTGCGGGTGCCCGACGACGTCGCCCTGATCGCCTACGACGACGTGTTCGCCGCCCTGGCCGCGCCTCCGCTGACGGCCGTCGCCCCGCCGAAGCGCGCCGTCGGGCAGGCGGCGTTCGACCTGCTGCTGCGTCGCCTCGCGGCCGGCCCCGAGCTGCCGGTCCACCGCACCACGCTGCTTCCCGTCCTGCGCGTGCGCACCTCCTGCGGCGGCTGACGCGGCGATCGGCGGGGCCCCGGGACCGCCCGGCCCCGTGCCGGGCGATCCGGGCGATCCGGGCGCAGCCGGTCACGGAACGTGCCAATACCGGGCCGATCCGGTGACCGACGGTGAAGATGCGTAGGGACCCGGATTGATTACCCATCGATCGTTCGCGTGTCCTGGAGACACGGCGTGGGGCGGGCGCGGCGCCGGGTTCCCACCAACCGCGATCGGCAGAAGGTGACCCCATGGACAGCAGCCCCCACGACACCAGCGCCGTCGACGCCGCCCCGGGCGTCGCGGTCTACCTGCGCTGCTACCCGTTCGACGCGACGGCGATGGAGTGCCACCGCCGGGCCCTGGAGGACCTGGCCGAGGTGCTGGGCCTGCCGGAGCCGCTGCTGTACCTGGACAACGGCCTGCGCGCGGCCGACGGCCTCCCCGCGCTGGAGGGGCTGCTGAGCGGCGTCGCCGCCGGGTGGATCAAGACGGTGCTGGTCCCGGGCCCCTTCGTGTTCTCCATCGACGGGTCCGAGGTGCGGACGGTCGGCGAGCTGCTGGAGCGGCACGGCTGCCGGGTGGTCGAACTGCCGGCGCGCCACGAGCGCGTCCGTCCCGCCGGGACCCGGCCGCCGGTGGGCCCCGCGGCCCACCTCGCGCCGGTCGGCGTCCCGGCCGGCTGACGTCCCGACCCCTCCCCCGCCGGGGCGCGGACTGGCGGCGGCCGTCCCGGCGAACCGGGGGCCCGCCCGGACGGGCGGCCGGAGGAGGGGCCGGGACCGAACGGCCGAGGCCCCCGCGCGCGGGTTCAGCCCTCCCGGCCGACGTGGACCGAGCCTGCCCCGATGCGCACCTCCCGCACCTCGCCGTCGGGCCAGCACACCCGCAGCCGCCAGCCGTCACCGGACCGCACGGCGACCTCGACGGCCGCCACGGGAGGCCGGTCGGCGGCGGTGGGCCCGGCGGCGGTGAGCCCGGCGGCGGTGAGCCCGGCGGCGGTGGGCCCGGCCGTGAGCCCGGCGGCGCAGACGAGCAGGGCCGGACCGTCCCCGAGGGTGCCGCTCAGGACGGGCAGGGCGGCCTCGGCGCCGAACGCGGTTCCCCCGGGCACGGTCCGCGTCGCGGCCTCGCCGAAGCCGTACAGGGAGCGGAGTCCGCTGGTGAGCCGCCCGTCCGCGCGGACGACGGCGCCGATGGCGAGGCCGGTACCGGCACCGGTACCGGCACCCGCGTCGGCACCGACGACCGCGGCCTCGACGCGCCCGCCGGCGACCGCCCAGCCGCTGTGGCGGACCGCGGTGCCGGAGGCGGCGCCGGTGACCAGGTGGGCGCGGACCTCGTCGGCGCCGCGCACGAGGGTGACCGAGGTGACCGAGACCCCGGGCAGCTCGCGCCCGGCGGCCCGCGGACGGGAGAGGGAGGCGGCCCAGTCGGGTCCGGTGCCGAGCGGGTGGATCCGGCCGCGTTCGGTGGGCTCGCCGTCGACGAGCAGGGCGAGGTGGTTGTCGGCGGGCCCGTCGAGGGTGGGGCCGGTCGCGGTGGAGTGGGCGAGCCGGGCGTAGTGCGGGTTGTCGGGCAGGACCTGGTCGACCGGCTGGTCGTCGCTGCCGTGGTTGTGGAGGCGGACCAGCCCGTCGGCGGCGGTCGACTGGACCAGCCAGCCGGGCCGGGGCAGGGCGAGCACGACGTCGCGGGTCTCGCAGGGCGCGGGCCGCTCGGGCTCCGTCCAGACCGGGTGGCCGGGCGGGAGCAGCAGGCCGAGGAATCCGCTGCCCGCCCAGTAGGGGGACGCGGGACCGGAGTACGGCTGGGTAAGCCGGGGTTCGGGGCCGTGCCAGCCGAGGGTGAGCAGGCCGCGGTCGTCGGCGGCGCCGCGGTCGAGGAAGTACCGCAGGGCGCCGGAGGCCAGCCGGCGGGTGGTGCCGGGGTCGAGCGGGGTCCGGCCGGTGAGGGCGCCGGCCCACAGCGGCGCGGTGGCGGCGAACCGGTAGGTGAGCGAGCGGCCCTGGTGGACGGGCGCGCCGTCGCCGCCGAACAGGTGGGCGTAGCCGGTCAGGTGGGCGGCGAGCCGGTCGCCGTACTCGGCGAGCAGGGGCCGGTCGTCGGCGAGGTGGGCGTGCAGGACGGGGTAGAGGTGCAGGGCCCAGCCGTTGTAGTGGTCGAAGGCGCGGGGGCGGCCGTCGGTGTACCAGCCGTCGCCGAGGTACCAGCGGTCGATCTTCTCCAGGCCTCGCCGCACGGCCGCGCGGGCGTCCTTCTCCTCGATGCCGGCCTCGGCGAGGAAGCCGCCGACCGACAGCGGGAAGATCCACCAGTTGTTGTCGTTGGGCGCGCGGTGCAGGGCGTCGGCGAGCCAGCGGCCGACGCGGTCGCGGACGGCGCCGTCGAGGCGGTCCCAGAGCCAGGGGCGGGTGAGGCGCAGGGCGAAGGCGATCGAGGCGGCCTCGACCATGGCCTGGCCGCGGTCGGTGATCAGGGGCCAGGAGTCGAGGTCGCCGTCGGCCAGGTCGCGTTCGGCGGTCGGGGTGCGGGTGCCGGCGTCGAGCCCGGCGGCGTAGTGCTCCAGCAGTCCGTGCGGGTCGGCGCCGCCGGCGCCGGCGATGCGCAGGGCGGCGGGCAGGAAGGTGCGGGCGTAGCCCTCCAGGCCGTCGGAGCGGCGGCCCGACCAGCTGGGGCGGTCGCCGGGCAGGTCGATCAGCGCGCGGCCGGGGCTCGCGTACGGGCGGACGGCGCCGAGCAGGTCGTCGGCGGCCGCCTCCCAGTGCGCCCTGGTCCAGCCGGTGTGCGGGCTGAGGTGTCGGTCCTCCGGGGGCAGCGGCATGGGGTGTCCTTCGTCGGCGGGTCCGGGGCGGGCGGGCCCCTGTGCGGAATCTAGGAACCGACTGATCATTCGTCAAGACCGTCGGATCAAATGAACAGCTTGATCAGATTGTGACGTTGCGGAATCCACCTCACTGGGCCGACGTTCACGCAGCTCACGGGCCTGATGATCGAACCCTGACGACGACCGGTCAACTGATCGGATCGGATCATTCGATCCAGATGCCTTGACGCCGATCGACAACCTGCTCAGGATGACAGCCAGTCGCCCCCACCCTCACGAGTCCGGCCCGGACCGACGCCCCCGTCCCGGAACCGTGACGCCCCTCTTAGGAGCTGTGCCATGCGCTCACTCGTGCCCTCCCGTCGCAGAGCCCTGCGCGCCGCCGCCACCGCCACCGCCGCCGCGCTCTGCGTGAGCCTGCTGGCCGCCTGCGGAAGCGACGCCAAGAGCTCGGCCGGCGCCGACGACGGCAAGCCCGTCACCCTCACCTTCTGGGGCTGGGCCAAGGGCACCAAGGAGGTGGTGGCCGCCTTCAACGCCGGCCACCCGAACATCCAGATCACCTTCGAGGAGATCCCCGCGGGCAACGCCGGCGGCTACGCCAAGCTCTCCAACGCCGTCAAGGCCGGCAACGCCCCCGACGTGTTCAACGTCGAGTACCCGCAGCTGCCCGACTTCGTCAGCCAGGGCGCCGTCCAGGACATCAGCAAGCTCGTCGGCGCCGACCTGAAGGCCAGGTACCTGCCGCAGGCCACCGAGCTCACCTCCCTCGGCGGCCGGACCTGGGCCCTGCCGCTGGACGCCGCACCGCAGGCGTTCTACTACCGCAAGGACCTCTTCGAGAAGGCCGGCATCACCGCGCCGAAGACCTGGGACGAGTTCCGCACCGCCGCGCAGAAGCTCAAGACCGCCCAGCCCGACGCCCGCATCGCGACCTTCTTCCCCGACGACCCCACCACCTTCGAGGCCATGGCCTGGCAGAACGGCGCACGCTGGTTCACCGCCGCCGACGACGCCTGGAAGGCCGACCTCACCGGACCCGAGACGAAGAAGGTCTCCGCGTACTGGCAGCAGCTGATCGACGAGGACCTCGTCCACGTCCAGCCCTCCTTCAGCCAGCAGTGGACCGCCTCCCTCCAGAAGGGCGAGACCGCCGGCTACCTCGGCGCCTCCTGGGGCGGCGGCGTCCTGAAGTCCAACCTCGGCACCACCCCCGACATCAACGGCAAGTGGGCGGTCGCCCCCATGCCCACCTGGGACGGCAACCCCGCCAGCGGCATGCTCGGCGGCACCACCTTCGCCGTCTCCAAGGACAGCAAGAAGGCCAAGGCCGCCGTCGAGTTCGCCACCTGGGCCACCACCACCGCCGACGGGTTCAAGGCCCGCATCGCCTCCGGCACCTCCTCCGCCTTCCCCGCCGCCACCGAGCTCGTCCCCGTCGCCAAGCAGGCCTTCAACACCGACTTCTACGGCGGCCAGGACCTCTACGCGGTGTTCCCGGACGCCGCCAGGTCCATCAAGCCCGGCTGGACCTGGGGGCCGGTCATGGGCCTCACCAACGGCTCGCTGAAGGACTCCTTCGGCAAGGTCGCCGGCCGGACCGGCACCATCGACGACGCCCTGGCCGCCGCCCAGCAGGCCACCCTCGCCGAGTTCAAGAACCGCGGGCTGAAGGTCGCCCAGTGACGATCCGCACCACCCGCACCGGGACCGCCCGCGCCGCCGCCACCGCGCGGCGCGGGCGGTACGGGGCCCCGGCCGTCCTGCTCGCCCCGTTCCTCCTGCTCTTCACGGCCTGCACCCTCGTCCCGATCGGCTACGCGGTCCGGCTCAGCCTCTTCACCGAGCGCCACTCGGGACTCGGCTTCGGCGGCACCGAGACCGTCTTCACCGGCCTCGGCAACTACACCCGGGCCCTGGAGGACGAGGCCTACCGCGAGGGCTTCCTCACCATCGCCCGGTACTGCCTGCTCTACATCCCGCTGATGGCCGGCTTCGCACTCGTCCTCGCCCTGCTGCTGGACTCCGCGCTGACCCGCGCGAAGCGGTTCTTCCAACTCGCGCTCTTCATCCCGCACGCCGTCCCCGGCATCATCGCGGCGCTGATCTGGATGTACCTCTACACCCCCGGCATCAGCCCGGTGCTCGACGCCCTGGAGACCCTCGGCACCCAGCCCGACCCGCTCGGGAACCCCCTGCCCGCCGTGGTCAACATGGCCCTGTGGCAGTGGACCGGCTACAACATGGTCATCTTCTACGCCGCGCTCCAGGCCATCCCCCGCGAGGTGCTGGAGGCCGCCGTGGTCGACGGCGCCGGCCCGCTGCGCACCGCCCTGAGCATCAAGATCCCGCTCATCAAGCCCTCGCTCGCCATGGTCGGCCTGTTCACCGTCATCGGCTCGCTCCAGCTCTTCACCGAACCGATGATCCTGCACGGCACCGCACCGGGCGTGGTCTCCACCTGGACCCCCAACATGTACGCCTACACCGCCGCCTTCGAGCGGGGCGACTACGGCCTGGCCGCCGCCTCCTCGGTGCTGCTCGCCCTCGCCGCCGCCCTGCTGTCCTTCGCGGTCACCCGGGCCACCCGCAGCCGTTCCGACCGCCGGAAGGAGGCCGCGGCATGAGCACCCCCCGCCGCCCCTGGACCCTCTCCGGGACCGCCGTCAACGGCACCCTCGTCCTGGCCACCGTCTACACCCTGCTGCCGCTCGGCTGGCTGCTGACCGCAGCCGCCAAGAACACCGCGGACCTCCTCGGCGGCAACGCCCTGACCCCCGACAACATCAACCTCGGCCGGAACCTGCACGACCTCGCCACCACCGGCGACGGCATCTACTTCCGCTGGTACCTCAACTCCCTGCTCTACGCCGGGTTCGGCTCCGTCCTCTGCGCCCTGGTCTGCGTCGCCGCCGGCTACGCCTTCCACGTCTACGACTTCCCCGGCAAGGAGAAGGTGTTCGGACTGGTGCTGCTCGGCGTCCTGGTGCCCACCACCGCGCTCGCCCTGCCGATGTACCTGCTCGCCTCCGAACTCGGCATCGTCAACACCTTCTGGGCGGTCTTCCTGCCCTCCCTGGTCAACCCCTTCGGGGTCTACCTCGCCCGGGTGTTCTGCGCCGGCTACGTCCCCGGCGAGGTCCTGGAGGCCGCCCGGGTGGACGGGGCCGGCGAGCTGCGCACCTTCTGGTCGATCGGGCTGCGCATGGTCATGCCCGGCTTCGTCACCGTGGTGCTGTTCCAGTTCACCGCGATCTGGAACAACTTCTTCCTGCCGCTGGTGATGCTCTCCGACAACGAGCTCTTCCCGGTCAGCCTCGGCCTCTTCACCTGGAACGCCCAGACCAAGGCCTTCCCCGAGTACTACCCGCTGGTCGTCACCGGCGCGCTCCTCGCCGTCGTCCCGCTCATCCTCGCCTTCGTGCTGCTCCAGCGGCACTGGAAGGCCGGACTCACGGCAGGGAGCGTCAAGTGAACCCCGCCGCCCACGCCGACCCCGAGGGAACGAACACCATGCCCCACCCCCCGGCGGCCGAGGGGGCCGGCGCGGTGCGCCGCCCCCGCGCCGTGCTCGCCATGCAGCGGGACCTCACCGGCCGCCTGATCGACGAGCACACCATGGCCCGTCTCAACGCCCTGGCCGACCTCGACCCGGCGCTCGTCCTCGACGACTTCACCACCCCCGAGGCCGCCACCGCCCTCGCCGGGGCCGAGGTGATCGTCTCCGGCTGGGG
Source organism: Kitasatospora sp. NPDC002965 (assembly GCF_040611255.1). Classification (NCBI taxonomy): domain Bacteria; kingdom Bacillati; phylum Actinomycetota; class Actinomycetes; order Kitasatosporales; family Streptomycetaceae; genus Kitasatospora; species Kitasatospora sp. NPDC002965. The sequence goes on from NZ_JBEXNT010000031.1 coordinate 23,089, forward strand.
CTGCCCCCCGATCGACGAGGCCGTCCTCGCCGCCGCCCCCCGGCTGCGCGCCGTCATCCACGCCGCGGGCTCCGTCAAGCACCACATCACCGACGCCTGCTGGCACCGCGGCATCCAGGTCACCTCCGCCGCCTGGGCCAACGCCCTCCCCGTCGCCGAGTACACCGTCGCCGCCGTCCTGCACGCCAACAAGCAGCTGCTGCGCATCCGCGAGGACTACCGGACCCGCCGCGCCCCGTACGACTGGCAGGCCGCCTACGCCGACGCGGGCAACTACCGGCGCACCGTCGGCATCGTCGGCGCCTCCCGGATCGGCCGCCGGGTCCTCGAACTCCTGCGCCCCCACGACCTCGACCTGCTCCTCCACGACCCGTACGTGGAACCGGCCGAGGCCGCCCGCCTCGGCGCCCGCTCCGTCGGGCTCGACGAGCTGTGCGCGGAGAGCGCCGTGGTCAGCGTCCACGCCCCCGAGCTCCCCGACACCCACCACCTGATCGACGCCCGGCGGCTCGCCCTGATGCCCGACGGCGCCACCCTCGTCAACACCTCCCGCGGCTCCCTCGTCGACCAGGACGCCCTGGTCCGCGAGCTGACCACGGGGCGGCTCGACGCCGTCATCGACGTCACCGTCCCCGAGGTGCTGCCGCCCGACTCCCCGCTCTACGACCTGCCCAACGTCGTGCTCACACCGCACATCGCGGGCTCGCTCGGCCGCGAGCTGCACCGGATGGCCGCCGCCGCGGCCGACGAGCTCGCCCGCTACACCGCCGGACAGCCGTTCGCCCACCCGGTCCACGCCGAGGACGCCCACCGCACCGCGTGAAGCGCGCCGTCCACGGCCCGCCGCCGCCCGACCGACCCGACCCGGGTCCTCGGGCGGCGGTCAGCCGTCGATCCGGTGGGCGGCCCAGAACGGGGCGAGGTCCTCGGCGGTGGCGGCCTGGGCCGCGGCCTTGAACGCCGGCGTGCTGCTCACGCCGTACCAGTGCTCGCGCACGTAGCCGCGGAGCAGGTCGGCCATCGCCCCGGCTCCGATCAGCCGGCGCAGGTCGTGCAGCGCGCACCCGCCGTACCCGTAGACGACCTCCCCGTACCGGGCCGGGTGGTCGTCCCAGTACGCCATGCCGTTGGTGATCCGCTCCTGCGGCGACGACCACGCGACGGAGTTCCAGCAGTCCGCCCCGTCCCGGCCGAGGGCCAGGTCCGTGGCGTACTCGGCGAACGACTCGTCCAGCCAGGGCCGGCCGTACTGGTCGTCTCCGACGACGCCGTACCACCACTGGTGCGCGACCTCGTGGACGAGCGCGGTCGTGTTCACCCGGTCCAGGACGAATCCCGGGTACTCCATGCCGCTGAACCAGAGGTCGTCGTCCAGGACGGCGTCCAGCTCCGCGTACGGGTAGGCGCCGAACGCCCGGGAGTGCGCGTCCGTCGCGGACACCGCGACGGCCAGTATCGCCCGCGCGTCCTCCGCCCCGACGCCGGCCACCGTGTGGACGTTGACCACCACCCCGCCCGCGGAGACGCCCGAGACGGTGCCGAACGGGCCCGCGGCCCACGCGAAGTCGCGCACCTGCCGGGCGGTCGCCGTGGTGACGGTGCGTCCCGCGGAACCCGGGGCCCCGGTCGACGTGCCGGTGGCCGGCACCCCCAGGCCGGACGGGTGGTCCAGGGCGACGGTGAAGTCCGCGGCCAGGGTGTAGAAGGACTCCCCGGTGTCGGTGAACGGGTCGAGGTGCCAGCCCGCGGCGTCCCGCACCGCGAGCACCGGAAGCGCGTTGCCGAAGTAGCTGTACGCCCCGTGCCGTCCGAACCGGTCGGCGCTGTCCGCGCGTTCGGGGGCCCGGACGGTCAGGTCGAAGCCGATCGTGTGCCGGTCCCCGGGACCGAGCGGGACCGGCAGGGTGACCCGCAGCGCGGTGCAGCCCACCGAGAACGCGTCCCCGGCGGCTCCGACCAGGCCCGTCACCGTGACCGCCGGCTCCGCGCAGCCCCCGTGCGCGTTGCCCCACAGACGGAGCTGGACCTCCCGGAGCGGTTCCGGGGAGTCGTTGGTGAAGCTCACCTCCTCGCGCCCGGACCACCGGCCTCCCGCGGAGTCACCGGTCAGCGCGACCGTGTAGACCGCCGCCGCCGGTGTCGGTGCCGGGGCCGGCCCGTGCCGCCGGCCGCCGGGCGGCACGAAGCCGGTGGCGGTGGCGGTCAGGGCGAGGCAGGCCAGGACGGCCGGCAGGATCCGCACGAACCTGCCGCGCTCCCCGGGGACCGGCCGGAGCGGAACGGTGGACGGGGCCGTGAACGGGGCCGAGGACGGGCGGGCCGGGCTCCGGCCTGAGCCGGAGCCCGGCCCCGGGCGGTCGACGGTCACCGGCCGCCTTCGCCCTCCCGCAGGCGCAGCACCGCCCGCTCGACCGCCCGGTCGACGGCGGGCAGGCAGGCGGCGATGTCCGTGTGGACCACGTACTCCACCGACGCCACCGTGTGCAGGCCCTGCACCAGGAAGGTGTACTCCCGGCCGCGTTCCAGCAGCAGGACGATCGGCTTGCCGAAGGCACTCGCCCAGCCGATCTCGATGTGGGTGCCCGGGGAGGCCGGATGGCCCGGCAGCGCGACGAAGACGTCGGCCTTGCGGATCTCGTCCTGGTCGAGCCGGGTGCACTGCTCGGGCCGCATCAGCTCCGCGCCCCACGCCTCGCGGCGGTGGGCGTTGTGCACGGAGAGTCCCTGTGCCTCGAAGTGCTTGATCAGGACGTCGAACGGGGCCCGGGCGTCGGCCGGCATCTCGCCGGTCTCCGGGTCCAGGAGCTGGATGAACGGGCCGGCGAGGAAGATCGATCGGATGCCGAGGTCGGGGCGGGAGCCATCGGGCAGCGTGACGGTCATGGGAGTACCTCCGGGGCGGCGCCGGTGCGCGGTGTCGGGTGAGGGCCGACCGGCGGAGCGGTCGTGGACGGCGGACGGTGTGCCGGGTCAGTCCTTGCGGAAACACTGGATGAAGGCGTCACCGGTGGTGCCGCCGTGGGTGTACTCCGTGGTGTCGTAGGCGACGAACGGGTGCCGCTCGACCCGGATCGACCGGAAGTGCGGCAGGTACTGCCAGCGCAGCTCCGGCTTGGTGCTGAAGAACGGGATGAACACGCCGCCGGGCCGCAGCACCCGGACGACCTCCGGCATGGTCCTGGCCCACAGCTCGGCGTCCGTCCAGACGTCCATGTCGAGGGCCGGGTCGAAGAACATCCCGTCGATGCTCTCGGACGGCAGGTCGAAGACCCGCTCGAAGAAGTTGCCGCGCTCGACGGTCAGGTTGTCGGGCACCCGGGGGTGCCGGGCCCGGAAGAGGTCCTCGACCTCGTCGAAGAGTTCGAGCACGGTGTGGCTGCGGGTCGCCGGGTTGCCGGCGATGCGCAGCGCGGACAGGCCGAGACCGAGTCCCACCTCGTAGAAGTCCCGGCCGTACTCGCAGAGCATGTCGGCGCTGGCCCACATGAGGTCCCGCTCCCAGGCCTGCATGGCCTGCTCGCCGCCGATGCTGAGGGTCACCTCGCCGTTCTGCTCGATCAGTTCGATGGCCGGCTTGGTCTGGCTCTCCATGGTTCTCCCTGGGGTTGCGGGTGGGTCAGGCGCTCCGGGGGACGACCCCGAAGTGGCGCCGGGCCGTCGAGACGGCGAGGTCCTGCACGGCGAACACCGTGAAGTAGTAGGCCTGCGGGGCCGTGCCGGGGGCGAACCGCACACGGAACGCGACGTCCTCGGCCTGTCCGCCGGGGAGCTTGAGCCTGGTGGTGACCGGCTCCACGGTGGTGTCCTCGCGCAGGTAGGTCGGGACGAAGAGCCCCAGCCGGACCGGGCCGGAGCGGGCCGCGGTGACGGTGGCCCGGACCTCCAGCACCCCGCCCTGTTCGACCTCGTCCGCGGCGTGGGCGAGCAGCGCGGGAGCGTCCGGGACCCGGAAGGTGACGTCACCGCACCGCATGCAGACGGCGCAGGTGGTGTCCAGGATCTGCGGGAGCAGCCCGCGCCGGGTGAACTCCTGCGCGGGGCGGCCGCAGTGGCAGGTGACCTCCCGGACCTGCGGGTCCAGGCTGCTCCGGTCCCCGAAGTGCGCCGGGTAGTTCATGAGCTCGGTCTCGGGGTCGGCCGCGACCTGCTCGGTGATCACGTGGTCGAGGGACTGCAGGTCCGCCGTGAGCGAGGCGTGGATCTGTTCGGGCGACTGGTCGGCGAGATGCGTGGGCCGGGCCACCCAGAGGTCCACCTTGCGGGCCAGTTTGGTCAGCCGGGGCCGGAGCGGGTGGTTGTGCGGCAGCAGGTCGGACGCGAGGTAGGCGGTCAGCCGCCGGCCCACGGTGAGCAGCAGCGCGTCGGGCCGGTGGTCCGCCGGGGCCGGGGGCGGCGGGGTGTCCTCCGGTGCGCCCGGCAGTCCGAACCGCATGAACGCCGGGTAGGGGTGCGAGCCCGCCAGACTGGCGTTGAGGGTGTCGACGGAGTCGGCGCCGAGGAGGGCGCCGTGCATCCAGGCGACGTTCTCCGGCCGGTCGGAGTCGTGCACCGACACGGCCGACACCACCGTGCGGGCCGGGCCGTCGAGCGCGTTGAGCAGCAGCTGGTACTTCGGGTCGTACAGGGCGAGGTCCGCGAGCGGGCCGCTGTTGCAGGCGCTGAGCACCACTTCGACGGCCTCCACCCGGTTGAGGGGCACCAGCTTGTCCTCGGGCTTGTAGCAGGGGAGTCCGTACGCGCAGCGCGGGCCGAGCAGTCCGGGCACGGCGCGGGCCGTGCCGTTGAGGCCGCAGATGGTGAACTCGCCGAGGTTGACGCTGTCGTCCTTGCCGTGCCCCTGGAAGGCCACCCGCCGCCACCGGGTGCCGAGGATCTCCGCCTGGATGTCCGAACGCTCGAAGTCGCGGTCGTCGAAGACCTGGACGCCGGGCAGCCGCGGGGGCCGGTCGGTGTCGGTGAACAGGCCCAGCGCGTCGACGTCGAGGGCCGGTTCCGCGTACTGCTTGGCCACGTTCCACACCACCGAGTCGCCGTCCCGGCCGCTCAGCAGCGTCAGCCCGTGCCGCGGGCCGCGGTAGGTGGCCATCAGCAGGGCCCGGACGGGGTCGAGGGTGAGCCGGTCGTAGCAGCCGACGACCAGCAGCGAGCCGGCGTGCCGGGCCCGGAACGCCGGGAGGTCCGCCAGTTCCTCCTCGGACACCCAGGTCCGGGCGAGCGGGCGGGCCAGCTCGGCGAGCCCCGCGGGCAGGTCGGCCGCGCCGAGGACGACTCCGACGTCCACCGGGTGGGGTCGCCGCAGGCCGCCGTACAGCCGGCCCGCGAGCTCGACACCGGCTGCCAGGTCGGCGCGGTCCTCGGTCGCGACGGGCACCGGCGAGAGTTCCGGGGCGTCCAGGAACTCCCGGACGGCCTGGGGTAATTGCTGCCGGGTGACCTGGCGGAACAGGGGCTTCGGCGCGGACGGCCCGTCGGGCCGCCGGTCGGTGAGGGCTGTACTCATGAGGGACCACCTCGGGTCGTCCGCGCCGGGAGGGCGGGAGGGAAGGGAGCGGCTCGGGGCACGAGCCGACGACGGGTGAACGGGTCGACGGGCCGGCGGAGGCGGGAGCGCCTGCGTGGCCGGAGGGAGCCGGGGGGACGGTGCGGGCCGGGGGGACGGCCGGGACTGCGGGGCCGGCGGGGGCTCCGCGGACCGCGGGCCCCGCACGGGTGGCGCGGGCCGCACAGGCCGGAGGGGCCGGACCGGCGGCCGACCACGGGGGTCGCGGGCCCGGCCGTCACGCCGCACACTCCACCAGCGGGGCCGGCCGACGGGCCAGCAACCCCCGGCAGGCGAAGGCCAGTCCGGCGGCGGCCAGGGCGGTGCAGGTCGCCACCGCGAAGACCGCCCGCGGCCCGAACGGGTCCATCAGCAGGCCGCCGACCTGCTGGCCCAGCGCGTCGCCCAGGACGGTGGCGAGCGACGCCCAGGTGAACGCCTCCGCCAACGACCGGCCGTCGGCGATGGCGCTCACCAGGGTCATCTCACTGGCGGACACCAGGGCGATGGGCGCGCTGCCCACCGCGAGGGCCAACGCCAGGCCCACCTGGGAGCCGGCGAGCAGCGTCAGCCCCGTCCCGAGGGCGTACGCCAGCAGCAGGCGCGGGAAGCGCACCTGGGGAGGCACCCGGGACTGCGAGCGGCCGAGCCAGAGGGCGCCCAGGGCGCTGCCGATCCCCCAGCACGCGTACACCACGCCCGCACCGCCGGGGGCCCCGTGCCGGGCGACGAAGGCCGGGATCGCCAGGGTCAGCAGTCCGACGGGTACCGCGGAGACGGCCATGACGGCCGCCAGCGCGAGCAGGGCCGGTTCGCGCAGCGGACCCAGCAGGCCGCCCCGGTCCTTCGGGCCGCCCGGGTCCTTCGGATCGTTCCCGCCACCCGGGCCGTCCGGGCCGTCCGGAGCGGACGCCTCGGCGCCGTCGGTGCCGGGGGGCAGCCGGGTGTGCGCGAGCCCCAGCGTGCCCAGGCCGCCGAGCACCGCGACCGTCGTCAGCGCCAGGCCCGCCGAACCGACCAGCATCAGCGCCGCCAGCATCAGCGGCGCGCCGATCACCAGGACTTCGGTGAGCAGGGCCTCCCAGAGGTAGGCCGTCTCGCGCTCCTCCTCCCGGAGGGGCAGCCGCGCCCAGAGCGAGCGCATGCAGGCGTTCGCCGGCGGCAGCACCACCCCGGCGACGACCGCCACCACCGGCTGCGCCCACCCGCCGGGGCGGGTGACCCAGACCAGGACGGCGAGCGCCGCCGGGTACGCGAGAGCCGTGGCGGTCAGCACCGTCGCCCGCCCGCGCCGGTCGAGGCGGCGGGCGATCAGCGGACTGCCGAGGGCCATCCCGAGGGTGTACAGCGCGGCGACCAGACCGGCCTGGGCGTAGCTGCCGCCCTGCTCACGGACCGTCAGCACGACGGCCAGCGACATCAGGTAGACCGGCAGCCTGGAGACGACGCTCCACCAGGCCGCGCCGGCCACCCGGGGTCGGGTGAGCAGGTCGAGGAAGCGACGGGGCAGGCCGCTGGTCACGTGGTCGGTCTCCGTTCCGTGGCCGCCCGGGGGCGGCGGGGTCGGTGGTGCGGCCCCTGCCCGCGGACGACGCGAGCGAGGCGGGTGGTGCGGGTATTGCGGGTGGTGCGGGTGGCACTGCTCGCGCGCGTGGGATCAGAGCGGGACGGGGTCGGACTCCCGCTCCGGCAGCACCTCGATCGTGAACCGGTCGAGCACCTCACGCATCCGGGCCTCCACCTCCTCCACCGACCCTCCCACGACATGGGCGTAACCCGAGGCGTTGTGCGACGCCCGACGGGCCGTCACCGCGTCACCGGCGGCGACCTTGAGCACGGCGTCGACGACCCCCGGCATCCCCAGGATCTCCTCGCGGGACGTGATCCGCCCGACCCTGCCGGACCCGGGCAGCGGCAGCAGCAGGTCGCCCGCACAGCGGCGCTCCCGGTAGGCCAGGTCCGGGCGGCGGCCGAGGTAGACCGCCAGGGTGGCCCCGAACACGTCGAAGCCGTACGCGTGGCCGTGGTTGGCGGGGATCTCGCAACCCGCGAGCCGCACGCCGATCTCCCCCGCGTACACCTCGCCGTCGATCAGGAAGAACTCCATGTGCGCGTACCCGTGGTCGACGCCCGTCCCGGTGACGATGCGCTGGACCAGCGCCCGCAGGTCGACCGGCGGGCCGTCCCCGGTGCCGACGCTGATGTTGGCGTTCATCGCCCCGTCGACGATGTCCAACGGGCGGCAGGGCATCGCGCTCGGCCACGCGTCCAGGACCTCGCCGTCGAGGATGAGCGCGCACACCTCCCACTCGGTGCCGCCGAGGTGCTCCTCCACCATCCAGTTCCGCGCGCCGAGGTCGATCCCCGCGAGGTCGCCCGGCCCGGTGAGCCGGTGGGTGTCCACGCAGGCGAACGAGTCCACCGGCTTGAGCACCACCGGCCAGCCGTGCCGGGCGGCGAACCGCCCGACCTCCTCGGCCGACCGGACCCGCGCGAACTCCGCCGTCCGCAGGCCGAGTTCACGGAAGCGCTCCTTCATGGCGGCCTTGTCCCGGACCAGGACCACCTGCTGTTCGGTCAGGTGCGGGAGGCCCGCCAGCTCCGCGAACCGCTGGGCCACCGCCTGCCGGGGCTCCGACGGATTGCAGAACCGGCTCGGGGCCGTCGGCAGCCCGGCCGCCCACTCCCGGTAGCGCTTCGCCTCCTCCTGCGCCGGCACGTCCTCGCGCACCCAGAAGGCGGGCAGGTGCGCGGTCTCCAGGAGGTAGTCCTCGGGCAGGTCCGGCGCCGTCCCGGCGAACCTCAGCAGGACCAGCCGGCCGGCCAGTTCCCGGGCCGCGTAGCGGGTGAACGAGGACGGCCGGTCGTCCACCATCAGCAGCACCTCGGCGTCGGTCACACCGCCTCCAGCGCCTGGCGGACGGCCTTGGCCGCGAGGGCCTGCTCCTCCTCGGACAGTTCCGGGGAGAGCGGCACGCACAGGGTGCGGTCCAGGAGGTCCCTGGTCCGTGCGAAGCCGTCGCGGCTGAGCGCGAGCGGGCCCTCGGGCGCGTGGTTCCACGGAAAGCCGTCGCGGTAGAGCGAACGCCGGCCGGTGAGCACCGGGTGGTCGGGCAGCAGGTACTTCCCGAGCGTCCAGTTGGCGATCCCCGCCGCGGTGAGCGCCGCCACCGAGGCGTCCCGCAACTCCCTGCTCTCGCACCGGAACCGCAGGCTGACCTTCACGTCCCCGGCGGCCCGGGGCCGCACCACCAGGTCGGACCGGTTCGGCAGCTCGGCCATGGCGATGGCGTACATCCGCTCCAGGCCGGCGAGCAGCTCGTCGAGGTGCCGGAACTGCTGGCACTGGACGGCCGCGACCTGCTCGCTGGTCACGAAGTTCTCGCCGAAGTGGGCGTCCCGGTTCCACGTCGGGTAGTGCCCCGGCACCCGGGCCGAGCCGTGGTCGTGGTAGCGGCGCATGGTCGCCCACGCGTCCTCGTCGTTCGTGACGAGCAGCCCGCCCTCGCCCGAGGTGAGGACCTTGTTGTGGTGGAAGCTGAACGTCCCCGCGTACCCGGCCGTCCCGACGTACCGGCCGTCGGGGAACCGGGCACCGAGGGACTGGGCGCAGTCCTCGACGAGGTACGGCACACCCACCGGCAGGGGTGCCACGGTGCCCTCCATGTGGGCCGTGATCACCCGCTGCGCGTCGGGCGGCAGCAGGGTCGGGTCCATCGAGAGCGAGTCGTCGGCGTCGACCAGCACCGGGACCAGACCGCAGGACAGCACCGCGCCGGCCACCGCGACGAAGGTGACCGCCGGGATGTGGACCAGGTCGCCGATGGCGGGCCGGGTGGAGATCAGCGCCAGCCGCAGCGCCTCCGTGCAGTTGTGGACCGCCAGGGCGTGGCCCGCGCCCAGCCGCTCGGCGACGCTGCGCTCCAGCCGGGAGGCCATGCTCTCGGTCTCGGTCTGGTAGCGGAATAGGACCTGGTGCTCGATCACCTCCTGCAGCTCCGCCATGTCGGACCAGTCGAGGTAGTTCGCTCCGTAGGGCAGGAAGCGCTGCCCGAGCCGCTTGTCGAGAGAGCTCATGGGGTGTCTGACTCCGTGATCGGCTGCGCCGTACCGTCGACGACCATCTCCTGGCCTCGGTAGTTGCGGAGCAGCAGGCCGTCGGGGGTGGGGGTGTAGGAGGGCTGCGCGATGGGGATCTTGCCGATCTTGGTCGTCAGCACGTACTGGGGGACGCCGAACCCGGTGATGTGGCCCTGGAGGCCGGCCATGATCTCCCAGCCCTTCTCCACGGACGTCATGAAGTGCGAGACCCCGGTGACGTTGTCGCAGTGGTAGAGGTAGTAGGGCCGGACCCTGATCCGCAGCAGCTCGGTCATCAGGGTGCGCATGGTGTCGACGTCGTCGTTGATCCCGCGCAGCAGCACCGTCTGGTTCCCGACCGGGATCCCGTGCCGGAGCAGGCGGTCCACGGCCGCCGCGGCCTCCGGGGTGATCTCCTTCGGGTGGTTGAAGTGGGTGTTCAGCCAGACCGGGTGGTACCGGGCGAGCATCGAGCAGAGCCCCTCGGTGATCCGCTGCGGCAACAGCACCGGGAACCTGCTGCCGATCCGGATGATCTCCACGCTGGGGATCGCGCGGAGCCCGGCGATGATCTCCTCCAGCTTGCCGTCCTGGTAGGACAACGGGTCGCCGCCGGTCAGCAGGACGTCCCGGATCTCCGGGTGGTCCGCGATGTACCGCAGGTCCTCGTCGTACGAGCCGCCCTCGTCGTCGCGGAAGTAGGTGCCCTCGACGTCGGTCGTGTGGAACTTGCGCGTGCAGTGGCGGCAGTAGACCGGGCACGCCTCGGTGACCAGCATGATCACCCGGTCCGGGTACTTGTGCACCACCCGGTTGGTCTTGCGGTAGAAGGTGTCGCCGACCGGGTCGACCTCGGCCCCGGGGAACTCCATCAGCTCGCCGAGCGCCGGCACCGCCTGCAGCCGGACCGGGCAGGCCGGGTCGTCCGGGTCCATCAGCGACGCGTAGTAGGGGGTGACGCTCCAGCGGTACTTGCCCGCCACCCCGGTGATGGCCTTCTCCTCGTCGACGCTGAGGTTGATCCACTGCCGGGCCTTGTCGGCGGTGGTGATGCGCCGGCGCATGTGCCAGCGCCAGTCGTCCCAGTCGGTCTCGGGGACCCTGGGGCGGATCAGTTCGGGGCGGGTGGCAGCCGTGGGTTCGCGGAGGGTGTCGGACATGGCGGCTCCAGCACGAGGCGGGCGACGTGGGTGAGGGGGGGCGGTACCGGCGTGGCCGGACCGGCGGGCTGACGAGGTGACGGGACGGACCGCTGCGGCGAGCTCACAGCGGGGCGCGCTCGGGGACGGCGGGTTCACCGCGCGGGGGCGCTCACGGTGGGGCGAGCGCGAGCTGGCGGACGGTGCGGGCGACGCGCTGTGCGCCGCGCAGGTCGTCCAGGGCCGGATCGAGCAGGTGCCAGGGCCCCGCCGCGGTCGCCGCGGACGGCTCCCACAGGCCGGGGTCGTCGGGATCCTCCGCCGTCGGCAGGGGCAGGACCGCGGCGACCCGGGCGGCCAGGTCCCGCTGGGCGGGCCCGAGCGGTGGCAGCAGGGTCAGGGGAGCCCGGCGCGCCTGGGCGAGGGCCAGCACCCCGAGCACCGGCGAGGCGAGGAACACGGCGGCCCCGGCGTGCAGCGCGTCCGGGTCGACCTCGGAGGCCCGGTCCACCCGGAGGCCCGGGTGTTCCGCGCGGCCCTCCAGGGCGGACCGCAGGAGGTCGAGCCCGGTGTCGGCGACCACGGTGCAGCTTCCGGTGCGCCGCAGCGCGGCGTCGGCGAGCCGCGGCAGCGGTCCGGTGGCGAAGGCCTCCGCGTCGGCGTCCGGCACGCCCCAGAGGGAGAGCAGCAGGAGGGTGCCCGAGCGCGTCCGGCTGCGGCCGGTGCGGTGCGGCGCGAGGACCCCGGTCGGGCGGGTGGCCCCGGCGGCGGGCCCGGACCGCGGCAGCCACCCGGGCCGGTGGGTCCGGCCGAGCGCGCGTTCCGGCGGCGCGTCGGCGGCGGACGGCCCCGGATGGCCCGACGCCAGGTGCACCACCGGAACACCCAGGGCCAGCAGCCGTTCGGTGGCCGCCAGGTCGTCGCAGACCAGTGCCACGACGGGTGGCGGGTCGGGGTCCGGCCCGTCCACCCGGTGGAGGTCCCCGAGGTGGGCCGCCACCCGGCGCAGGGCGAGCGTCGAGTCCAACTGGCCCTCCCGGGCCCTCAGCAGCACCCCGGGGCCGCACGGGGCACGGCCGTCCGGAGCGTGCGGGGCCGGCCGGACCTCCGCAGCCGACGAGGTCTCCACCGACGAGGTCTCCGCAGCCGGCGGGGCGGTCTCCGGACCGGAGGTCAGTAGTGCCACGGTCCCACCGTCCCGAGCCGGGCCACGTCGTCGCTGTAGCCGGCGGCCGTGGTGGAACACCCGCTGCACACCTCGGGGCCGCGCTCGCGGAAGTAGTCGGCGTGGGACCGGAAGACCGGGGTGTCCAGCCGGATCACGCCCTGCTCCCGCAGCGGTGCGCCGCCGGGCCCGTCGTCACCGTCCCGGTGCGGGATGCAGCTGCACGCGTACATCCGCCCGTACTTGCCGTCGACGTAGATGACGTCGTCGGCGACGTGGCACAGCGGCTCGGCGGCGCGCGGGGTGACGGACCGGGTGAAGTACCGCTCCTGCTCCTCCGGGGTGTCGCCGTAGAAGCGCTTGCCCATCGGGACCAGCACGGCGTCCGGGTCCGCCTCGTAGAGCGGATCACAGACGGTGCGGACGTGGTCGGCGTCGGGGTAGGTGACGGTGCGGTCGAGCTTGAGGGCGGACAGCTCCCACTGCTGCACCCCCGCCTCGGTCAGGACCTGTTGCAGCTGCGGCATCTCGGTGTAGTTGTGCGGCCCGACCACGGTGTTGACCCTGGGCAGGACGCCGAGCGCGGCGGCGTCGCGCAGGCCCTGCAGCCCGCTGTCGAACATGCCGGGGGACCGCCGGTAGACGTCGTGGGTGGCACCGGAGGAGCCGTCCAGGCTGACGATCACCTGGGCCAGGCCGGCCTCGGCCAGCCGGGCGGCCTGCCGGGGCAGCAGCGAGCCGTTGGTGATCAGGGACATCCTCATCCCGGCGGCCGTCCCCGAGCGCACCAGCTCCACCACGTCCGGGTGCATCAGCGGCTCCCCGCCGGTGAACCGGACGTACCCGACGCCGGCGTCCCGGGCCTTGGGCAGCAGGTCGTCGAAGTCCTCCCGGGAGAACCGGAACGTGTCGCGGGAGAGGGCGAACTCGCACATGAAGCAGTCGGCGTTGCAGGCTTCCAGGATCCTGATGAAGAGGTAGCGATCACGTGCACGCACGGGGCGGGACCTTCCAGGCGGTTCACGGGACGGAGGCGGGGCGGGGTCGAGGGCGGACGGAGCAGGGGCGGGGACGGCCGGACCCGGCCGCCGGGTCAGGTGGACGGGTGCGCCGCGTCCAGGACTTCGAGCAGGGCGTCGGCCACCTGGGCCGCGCCTCCGGTGCCGACCGCGGTCGTGAGCGCGCCCCAGTCCTCGACCTCCGCGGACCGGCGCAGTGCCTCCAGGACACCGTCCCGCAGGACGCGCCCGACGGCTCGGTGGTCGTCGCCCCGGGCCGCCGCCTCGATCGCGCCGTAGATCAGCTCCAGGGCGTGGTCCTCCCCCTCGGAACGCAGCGCCAGCGCCTCGTCCTCGGCGAGCACGTCCTTGGGCCAGGGCACCCGGAGCCGGGCGTCGAGCGCCTGGCTGTGGTAGCGGCCGTTGAAGATCTGGCTGAGGTTCTGCGGCGGCAGGCAGATCGTGGGGACGTTCAGGCCGCCGGCCTCCAGCAGGGTGGTCAGGCCCGGCGAGGTGAGCAGGACGTCGCTCGCGGCCAGGCGCTCCAGGAACGCCCCGTGGCCGAGCGGGCCGGTGGTCGTCCGCGGCGGGGCGATCGACGCGTCGACCAGCCGGCCCGCCAGGTCGGCGGGCAGGTTCCCGGCGATGTGCACCTCCTCGACGCCGTGGGCGGCGAGGGCTTCCAGGACGGCCGGCACGACCAGGCGCGGGTAGTTGCCCGGATCGCCGAGTCGCGGGGCCCGCAGCCCGCCCAGGCTGATCAGCGCCCTGCGGTACGGGCCGCCGGTGCTCCGCCCGCCCGCGGGCCCCCCGGCGGCATGCGCGGACCCCGCGGCGCGCGGCGCGGCGATGACCGCCTCGACCCAGCGCAGGGCCCGGGCGCCGGCGAGGACGTCCAGGCACTCGGACGGCAGCTCGACGCTCCGCTGCGCGCAGTACACCGTCGTGTCCAGCGGCAGGGCGTCCCGGTCGCCCTCGGACCAGAGGAAGGGCAGGCTGTCGACGAACACCGTCGGCACGCCGGCCGCCAGCAGCGCCTTCGCGGCCGCGCCGTCCAGGACGACCACGGCGGCCCGCACACCCTGCGAGCGGACGATCTCCCGGACCGCCGCGGCCAGCCGCTCCGGATCGTCCGGCAGGTCGTACCAGCCGTCCACCGTGTGCTCGGCGAGCAGCGGCCGGCCCAGCCCGGAGGCCAGGCCCACGAAGCGCAGCGGCGTCGTCGGACGGCGCCGCAGCGCGGAGAGCACGGCGCTGAGCTTCCCCGAACTGCCCCATCCGAATTCGGCCCCCACGAGCGCGACGGTGGCGGGACCGGACCCCGGGGCGGGGTTCTCGGCGGGCGCAGCGACATCGGACGGCATCGGTTGTCTCCCGCATTCCTGAAAAGGCCGGCAGGGTTGGCACCGGGACATCCGCCGCACGCGTGCACGGAGCAGCCCCGGGAGGGATCACGCACCCCACCGTGCGGTCGACGCGGCGAGGCTTCCTTCGACCACAACCGTTACGCATACGGCCGACCGGCACAAGGGCCCGATTCGGCATTCATGCTCACGAGTGAATATCCCGATCTGGCGACTAACTATCATCCGACGATCGGGAGTTGATGATCCTTCAGGGAAATCCCGCGTCACGGAACGGACGCCGGGACGGGTGCCGGAACGGGTGCCGCCGGCCGACCGTTCGACGACCGCGGGCCGGTCCGGCAGGTCCCCCGCGGCGTACCGGCGGGAGGTGGGGCGGCGCCCCGGCACCGGCGCGGGCGGCACGACGCCGCCGCCCACCCCCGCGGCGGAAATCCCGGTCCGGTACGGGCCGTTGCGACCCGGGGCGCGCCTGCGGTCACGCCACAGTCGATCGGAGGACGGCGGGCGGCGTGACGCCGGGACGGTCGAGGGCGGGCGCGCCCGACTCGGCCACGCCCAGGGGCCGTCGGACGGCGTGGAGACCGGCGTCGAGACCGGGTGCGGGGCGCGCGGGGACACCGTCATTGCCGCCGAGGCCGGCACCCCGCGTCGCACCGGACCGGGAGGTCCCGACGCCGTGCGGCGGCGAACAGGCCCACCGGTCAGCGCGGTCGGCCACGCCGGCAGCATCGGCCACGCCGCCCGCCGCGTCGGGTCAGACGGTCGGCTTCCACCCCAGCAGGGGGGCGAGCCGGGTCGCGATGTCGGTGAGGATCTGCACGTAGTCCTCGTGGCCGAAGGTGAACGGCAGCGCGAAGACGGCCTCGTCGACCTCCCGGAACGCGGCGTGCGCGTAGAGCTGTTCGGCGATCTCCTCGGACGTCCCGACCAGGTCCGGCGCGAACATCACGCGTGCCGGACCCTGCGGGGAGGTGGTGCGCGGGAGCCGGTTCAGGGCGTACTCCCGGTACTTGGCGCGCTGTTCGGCCGAGGCGCCGTCGGTGGGGATGACCACGAGTCCCTGGGAGACCCGGGCGCGCGCGCCCTCGGGGTGGTGGGCGCGGAAGGCCTCGATCTGCGAACGCTGGATCTCGGCGAAGTCCTCCGCCTCCTCAGCCCGCACCACGTTGCTGGTCAGCAGGCTCAGCCCCTGCTCCCCCGCCCACCGGGCCGAGCGCAGGCTCCCGCCTCCGTACCAGATGCGGCTCGCCAGGCCGGGCGCGACCGGCTGGACCCGGTCCGAGAACACCTCGATGCCCTCGACGCCGCTGAAGTCGGTGGCCGGCTCGCCCTTGACGAAGTCCAGCAGCCGCCGTACCCGCTCGTAGCCGAACTCCTCGGCCTCGGCGGTGTCCGGGTACAACGCTGGGGCGACCTGGTCGAAGTGGCCGGGCCGTCCGACACTGATGCCGGGGTTGAGCCGGCCGCCGGACAGGATGTCGGTGGTCGCGAGGTCCTCGGCCAGCCGCAGCGGGTTCTCCCACCCCAGCGGGATGACCGCGGTGCCCAACTGGATGCGCCGGGTGCGCTGCGAGGCCGCCGCCAGCACGGCGACGGGCGAGGATATCCCGTACTGGAGGTGCCGGTGGCGCACCCAGGCGCTGTCGAATCCCAGCTGCTCGCCGAGCTCGATGAGCTGGAGCGTCGACTCGTGACCCCGGCCGGGGTCGGCGGGGTCGAACAGCCCGATGGTCAGGAACCCCAGCTTGCGAAGGGGCTGCGAGGGCAGCGGCACCGGTTCCTCCGTTTCCGCGACGGGCTCGGCACGGAGCGGCGCGGTTCGACTGTCACGACCCGGGGACCGATCGCCGGGCGTCCGACCCACACTCACACGTGGGCCGGAGGCGATCAAGTGCCGCACGGGTAACGCCATCGGGGGCAACACGCCCGTGACGTCGCCGCAGCAGTCGGCCGCGCGCCGGCGCCGCGCGGCGTCCGTCAGTCCGCGGTGCGGAACAGCGGCTTGCCGGCGTGCAGCCGACGGCAGATCCGCCGGTAGCTCGGTCGCCCCAGTTTGGGCGGCCGGCCCTCCCGGGCCCGTTTCGCGCCCCCGTCGTACAGCTGCGGGACGAGGATCTCCCGCGCGGCCCTGAGCTGTTCCCTCGTCGGGTCGTAGGAGTCGATCTCGACCTCCAGCTCACCCGTGCCGTAGGAGGAGGACTTGTCGCTCAGCACCAGCGCCCGCCCGTGGACGGCGCCCGCCACCTCGAAGACGAAGTCGTTGTAGTGGCCGCAGACCATGCCCTCGGCCCGCAGGTCTCCCCCGACGTACACCGAGCCCCAGGAGACGAGGTCGCGCACGACGAGGTCGCCGAGGACGACCAGCAGGCCGATGCGGGAGACGTAGTCGTCCACGAACCCGTGCACCACGAGGTCGCCGTCGACGATCAGCGCGACGTCGTGGTCGAGGTCCTCCGGCACGACCAGGTCGCCGTGGTGGACGTACCAGCCGTAGTCGGGGTCGTCGAGGTAGTCGGCGATCTGGGTGTGCCGGCCGATGCGCTCGGCGTAGGCGCCGGCGTCGGACAGGCGGTCGAACCGGGCCCGCCAGTCGGAGGTGGTCAGCACGGCTTCCCCGTCTCCCCTCGTGCGGCCGCGCGCAGGGTCCGGACCTCCAGCAGGTCGCGGGCCTCGGCGGCGTGGTCGTCGTCCGAACACCCGGCGATCGCGGCGAGCACGGGCACCGGAAGCTCGGGGTTCTCCATCATGGTCGAGCAGTACCGGTTCTCGGCGGCCCAGCCGAGCAGGAGGTCGCGCGGGGCGGCCGGGTTCCTCGCGAGGTCGTCCAGGTCGTGACCCTCGGGCGACAGGGCGGCCGCGCGGGCGTACTCCGCCAGCGCCTCGGGCGGGACGTGCCGGTTGGCGACCGCCCGGCTCAGGTAGTAGACCGGGCTCCCGACCATCGCGGCGAGGACCTGCTCCGGCGGTTGCGTCCCGACCGCCCGCTCGATCCGGTCGAAGCTCGCCCGTTCGGCCTCGCCCTCGACGTTCCGCCCGCTGTAGTCGAGCGCGAAGCCGATGAGGAGGTCGGCCGGCCAGTTCGGCTGGGACATCGCGTTCCCCTCGTGGAAGTACGGGTTCAGCTCCAGCGCGTGCAGGCGGCGCAGCGTCTCGGGCGGGGTCGCCGGGTGGCCGAGGACGGCGTGGACGAGGCGGCGGCGCTCCTCCCGCTCCTCGGGGTCGGGCTCCCGGCCCGCGGCGGTGTCGTCGTCGGCGAGCCCCGCCAGCGTGTCGGCGAGGCGGGTGAGGGCGGCGGGCGGGGCGAGGCGGTTGTCGGAGAGCTCCGCCAGCACCCTGCGGTCGGGATCGGCCGCGAGCGCGGTCAGCTGCGCGACCGGGGTGTACCAGTTGTCCGCCGCCGCGGCCCGCACCCGCGGGTCGGGGTCCTCGGCGAGCCGGGCGAGCGAGACGGGGTCGTGGTTGCGCCACCGGGTGGCGACCAGCGCGCGGACGGCCGGGTCCGGGTCGCCCGCGAGGGTGTCCAGCACCGGTGCCAGGTCGCGGTGCCCGCGGCGTTCGACGGCCGTGCGGCGCACCCTCGGGTCCGGGTCGGCGAGGTCGGCGGCGCTGCTGCGTCCGAGGGCCGTCAGGACGCGGCGCACGCGCGGGTCCGGGTCGCCGGCCAGCGCGTCGAGTTCCTCGGGCCGCGCACCGACCCGGCGGGCGACGGTCAGCCGGACGTCCGCGCACGGATCGGCGACCAGGACGGCGGCCACCGAGCGGGGCAGCTTCTCGCGCGCGGCGAGTGCGCGGCGCACGGCGACCGCGGGGTCGGCGGCGAGCGCCTTCACCGCCCGCCGGGGCGTGGCACGGTGCACGGCGGCGGCCCGCCGCACGCCTTCGTCGGGGTGGGCGGAAAGCCGGGCCAGCCGTGCGGGAGCGGTGGCCGGCTGCGCGGCCAGCGCGCGGGCGACGGGTGTCCACCGCGGCACGTCACCGCCTTCCTCGGCCCGCACGGCGAGTTCCTCCGCCAGGTCGGCGGGCAGGCCGATCCGGGACGCCACGATCCGCGCGAGCGCGGGGTCGGCGGCCAGCTCGCGCAGCCGCGCCGGCGGCGTCGCTCGGCGCCAGGCCTCGTCCACCAGCAGATCCGTCGTCATCCCGCCCCCTCGTCCTGCCCGTTCCGTGCCGCCGTGCGGTGTCGGCCCGGCCGCTGCCGGGCCACCGTCCGGCCACGGGGCAAAGCCTCGCACGTACCACCGACACCGCCGGCACCAGCCTCCTCGACGGCCCCGCCGGGATCCGGCCGGCCCGGTCGGACCGTGAGCGGTTCGTTCAAGACCGCGGGCGTCGCCGCTCCGAGACTGCTCGCATGACCGAGCACACGACCCGCCGAACGACCGACGAACCCTCGGCCGGCCACGCCGCCGACCCGACGACCGGACAGACGACCGGACGGGCGACAGGGGAGGTGACCGGCCGGGCCTTCACCCCCGCGACGGGCCGGTTCGCCCCGGTCCGCTTCTACGACCCCCTGATCGCCCTGACCCGGGAGCGGCTGTGGCGCGGGCTGCTGGCCATGCACGCCGCACCGCGGCCCGGTGACGTGATCGTCGACGTGGGCACCGGCACCGGCTCACTGGCCCTGCTGCTCAAGCGGGTCGAGCCGCGGGCGAGGGTGGTCGCCGTCGACCCCGATCGCGAGGTGCTGGCGCTGGCCCGGCGCAAGGCGAAGGCCGCCGGTGCGGACGTCGAGTGGCGGGTGGGCATGGGTGACGCGCTGGCGGACGTCCTCGATCCCGGCTCGGCGGACACCGTCGTCTCCGGGCTGGTGCTCCACCAGTGCCCCCTCGCGGTGAAGCGGTCCGTCCTCGCGTCGATGTCCGAGGCGCTGCGGCCCGGCGGGAGGCTGGTGATCGCCGACTTCGGGCTCCAGCGGACGCCGCTGATGCGCCTCGCCTTCCGGATCGTGCAGCTGGCGGACGGGAAGGAGGACACCCGGCCCAACGCCGACGGCGTCCTGCCCGGGCTGATCTCGGAGGCCGGCTTCCGGGACGTCCGCGAGGCCGAGGTGGTCTCGACGGTCAACGGTTCGATCTCCGTCCTCGTCGCCCGGCGGGGCTGACGGCCGCAGCGCGAGCAGGACGGCGGAGGGGGTGAAGCCGATCATCTCGCGCATCTGCCGGCTGAGGTGCGCCTGGTCGGCGAAGCCGCCCGTGATCGCGGCGTCGGCGAGCGACTGCCCCTCCCGCATGGCCTCGGCCGCGCGGGCCAGCCGCCGCCAGATGCGCCAGCGGGCGAGCGGCAGGCCCAACTGCAGCCGGGCCAGGGCCCGCAGGCGCTGGGGTGAGAGTCCGACCCGGGCGGCGAGGTCCGGCATCGGCAGGCTCCGGTCCGCCAGCAGGTCCAGCGCCGCCGACAGCCGGGGGTCGAGCCGGCTCGACGGCCGCCCGCCGGCCGGTCGCAGGTCCGCCTCGCGGAGGTCGCGCAGCTCGGACGCCTCGGTGACGCCGGCACCGCAGCGGTCGCGCAGCCGGTCGGCGAAGGCGCAGTGCGGGTCGACGAAGAACGTCCGCAGGTGCGGCACCGCGAGCAGGCGGTGCCGCACCATCGGCGGGACGAGCAGCGCCTCGGCGCGGTGGCGGACGCCGTCCGCGTCGACCATGGCGACCTCGCCCTCGACGGCGACGGCGATCTGGAAGGCGGCGTGCCGGTGCAGGGTGCTGTCGGATGCCGCCGGTCCCTGGAACCACGCGTACCCGTGGCCGACCGCGAAGCCCCGCACCGGTTCCCTCCCTGCCCCCGTGTCCCCGATCCTGCCAGCCGGTTGACGCCCCGGCGAGGTCGGCCCCGGCACCACGGGCCGACCTCGCCCCCGCCCACCGGATGGTGGGCGGACCGGTCAGGGGCAGTGCTTCCAGGCGAGGTGGTAGACCGTGTTGACGCTGCCGTCGGTGGAGTCCATGGTCATGAAACTGGTGGTCTTGGTCGTGTCCGAGGTACCCGCGCTGACCCGGATCTCGGTGTTGATGTTGAAGTTGCGGAGCTCGCCGCAGGGCGACCAGACCAGGGCCGCGACGGCGACGGTGTCGGTGGCCTGCCAGCTGTCGTCGAGCGCCCCGGTGAACCGGTGGCTGAGCGAGGCGGTCTCGGGCGAACCCTGGAAGTAGTAGCTGGCCTTCTGGACGGCGCTCGCGCCCTTCTCCAGGTGGGCGAAGCCGCGGTAGTCGGCGGAGGCGATCGCGTAGGTGAAGCCCTGCGGGACGTGGACGTTGAGGTTCAGCTGACAGTTCTTCCGGAAGTCCGTCGGCTTCGAACCCACGCCGACCTGGGCGACGTACTGGCTGTAGGTCACGGTGAAGGCGGTGTTGTCCGGGGAGATGGCGACCGCGGCCGAGCCGGCCGGGCACCCGGAGCCGTTGACGGTGGCGACGTCGATGACGATCTTGTCCGGCGGCGGCGTCGTCCAGCCGGAGGCGCCGGCGGTGCCGGCCAACGGGGTGGCGAACAGGACCGCGGCGGCACCGCCGACGGCCATGAGGCGTACGGTCACGGGAGTTTCCTTCCGTCCGGCCGCCGGGCTCCCGGTCACGCACCCCCACGGGCGGACCCGACCGACGGCTTTGTCACGTACATGTCAGCACGCGGAATGCGGCCCGTACAGGGGCGCGACCGGGCGCACCTCAGAGCGCCGGAGCGGCCACCCCGGCGCTCGACCGCAGGTTCACGCCGGCCTCCGCCCAAGGGCGCACCACCGCACCGCGGACGGTGGTCCTCCTCCGCCCCGCCGGAGAACCACCGTCCGCAGCGGAATTCGGCGGAACGGCGGAATCAGCAGAGTCGGCAGCGTCGACGGAAGGCCGAATTCGGGGCGAAGAAAAGGGCAAGGGGAGAAATCCGCTCCTTGCCACTCCCAACCTACAGCCCATCAGGGGGCTTGCGGCAAGGCCCCCGTACCGGCCCACAATCTCCGATCGAAGCCGGAACTGCGACTCCGGACCTGCGAGAACCGGAGACGGAAATGCGCGCGCTGTTGTCTGCCTACGATTCACGCGGGGGCGTCGAGCCGCTGGTGGCCCTCGCGGTACGCCTGCGGGAGTTCGGTGCGGAGGTCACGGTGTGCGCACCGCCGGACGAGGAGTTCGCGAAACGGCTGGCCGGGGTCGGCGTCGAGCTGGTGCCGACCGGCAGGTCGGTGCGGGAGCTGGTGACCGGGCGGACGCCGCCCTCGCCGGGCGGTGTGCCCCGGCGCGCCGCCGAGATGGTCGCCGCGTTCCACGCGAACGTCACCGCGGCGGCCGCCGGGGGGTGCGACGTCCTGGTGGCGACCGGCCTCGTCCCGGCCGTGGCCGGGGTGAAGTCGGTGGCCGAGAAGCTGGGCATCCGCTACGTGTACGCGAGTTACCAGCCGGTGAGCCTGCCCTCCCCGCACCACCCGCCGATCCCCCGGCCGGGCCGGCCGCTCCCGCCGGACGTGACCGACAACCGGGTGCTGTGGGACCGGGACGCCCGGGACGCGCAGGAGGTGTTCGGCGAGGCGATCAACTCCCACCGGGTCTCGGTCGGCCTGCCGCCGGTGGACGACGTCCGTGACCACGTCTTCACCGACCGGCCCTGGCTGGCCACGGACCCGGTGCTGGCGCCCTGGGAGCAGCCGGCGGACCTCGACGTGGTGCAGACCAGCGCGTGGGTCCTGCCGGACCTGCGCCCGCTGCCCGCCGACCTGGCGGCGTTCCTGGACGCCGGGGCTCCGCCGGTCTACGTGGGCTTCGGCAGCATCCCCCTGCCCGACCCGGCGGGCGTCGCCCGGGCGTGCGTCGAGGCGGTCCGTGCGCAGGGCCGCCGGGCCGTCCTCTCCCGTGGCTGGGCCGACCTGGCCCTGGTCGACGACCGGGACGACTGCTTCGTCGTGGGCGAGGTCAACCACCAGGCGCTGTTCCGCCGGTCGGCGGCCGTCGTGCACCACGGCGGCGCGGGCACCACGACGACGGCCACCTGGTCCGGCGCGCCCCAGGTCGTGGTGCCCCAGGGGGCGGACCAGCCGTACTTCGCGAGCCGGGTGACCGGCCTGGGCATCGGCGCCACCCACGACGGCCCGACCCCGACCGCCGCCTCGCTGTCCGCCGCGCTGGCGATCGCGCTGGCCCCGGAGACCCGCGAGCGGGCGACCGCCGTCGCCGGCGCCTTCCGCACCGACGGGGCGGCGGTGGCCGCGGGGCTCCTGCTCGACACGGCCGGCTGAGGACGACCGGCGGCGGGGGCCGGGTCGGCGGGGCACCCGGGGAGCAGCGCAACCGGGGCCACGTCGGGTTCCGCGCCGGCGACGGCCGGGTCGTGCACGCCTGGGACGCGGTCAGGGTCGAGGACCACCTGGCCGTCGACGAGGTGGCCGTCCCGCCCGGCCGGGAGCCGCCCTCCTGCCTGGGCCGGGTCCCGGTGCAGCGCGTCTTCGAGGGCCACCGGTCGCGGGACCGGACCCCCGAGGGCGGCCCGGAGACGGCGGCGGTCCGCGCGCAGAACACCCGGTTCGGCACCCCGCAGCAGTCGGCGACCGAGGCCCTCCCGCTCCCCGTCGTCCGACGGACGGGGCGTGGGAGGGCCTCGGCGAGACGTGCGCGGCCCGGCCGGCCTCAGCCGGCGCCCGGGCCCGCGTCGCCCGGCCCGGCCGCGGCGGCCCGGGAGCCGGGGGTGCGGAAGGCGGCGATCTCCTCGGTCAGGGCCCCGGTCACCGCGCCCGGCCGGGTGGCCAGGTAGAAGTGGCCCCCGGGGAAGCTCCGGAGCCGGAACCCCCCGTCGGTGAGCTCGGACCAGCGCTCCGCCTCCGCCCGGGTCACCTGGGGGTCGGCGTCCCCGGTGAACACGGTGACCGGGCAGCGCAGCGCCGGTCCGGCCTGGTGGGCGTAGGTCTCGACGGCCGTGTAGTCGGCCCGCAGGCTCGGCAGGATCATCCGCTGGATGTCCTCGTCCTGGAGCAGCGCGGAGTCGGTGCCGTTCAGCCGCTGGATCTCGGCGAGGATGCCCGCGTCGTCGCGCAGGTGCACGGTCTCCTCGCGCGCGGTCGTCGGGGAGCGGCGGCCCGAGGCGACCAGGCCCAGCAGCCGGACGGAGGACTCCTTCTCCAGGCGCCGGGCCGTCTCGTACGCGAGGACGGCGCCCATGCTGTGCCCGAAGAACACCACCGGGCGCTCGGTCCGGGGGCTCAGTACCTCGCAGATGCCCTCGACGAGTCCGCCGATGCTGTCGAGGCACGGTTCGGACCTGCGGTCCTGCCGGCCGGGGTACTGCAGGGACAGCACCTCGACGTCCGGGGAGAGCGCGGCGGACAGCGGCTGGAAGTAGCTTGCGGAGCCGCCGGCGTGCGGGAACGCGACCAGGGTGAGGCCGGCCCCGGGGGCCGGGTGGTACTGCCTGAGCCAGAGTCGGCTCAGCTCCAGGAGGTCGGGCATGCGGTGGGTCCGTTTCTCGTGGTTCGGGTCGTACCCGGGGGACGGGGCGGGATCACGCTCCGGGCAGTCTGTCGGTAGAGCATCAGGTCCGTAAAGCAGATCATCTGGTGTCGGACGGTCAGGCCCGGCCGTATGGCGGACCCGGTCCCGGTCGGCGGCCGACAGCAGGACCCGGGCCGGCCCGCCCTCGCGGACCACCACGCCACCGGCGCTCGACGTCGGGACGCCGAGCGCCGCGCCACCTTCCCCCGGGCAGGGCCAGGTCCGCCGGGTCGACGGCGCCGCCCGACTCGCCGAAGAGCCGGGGACTCCGGGCCGGCGGGTACTGGGTGTCGGAGACGAGCAGCGCCTCGGCCTGCCGCCGGGCCTCCTCGACCGGCACGGCACCCTGCCGGTGACCGACGAGGATCCCCCGGAAGCGCTCCAGTTCCTCGCTGGTCTCCGCCGGCTGCTCCGCCTCGCCCGGCAGCGGATCCCCGCCCGCCCCGGCCGGCCGTTCGGCCCGGCCCGACTCCCCGGGCCGGTCACCGGATGCGACCGGTTCCCCGGGCCCGGCCGGCAGGACGTCCGGGAGGAGCCGTGCGGCTGCGTGCCGGAGCAGGACCTCCGTCCGCAGCAGCCCCGGGACGTCCGCGTCGGGCCCGGCCGTCCTCCCCGGCCCGGCCGCCCGGACGGTCCGAACGGTCCGAACGGTCCGAACGGCCCGGTCCAGGGTGAATCGTCAGCCTTTCGGAACCGCCCGGTCACCCTGCTGTGCCCACCCGTACCGCCACCGGCGATCCGCCGAGAAGCCCTGCCCGGGCGGGGAGCCGCCGCCGGACGGCGCCCCGCGCGCGGTCCCACGCACGGCCGCCGCCCCGCCGACGGAAGGCCGCCGGCCCCCGCGCCGGCCCCTGCGACAGGGCGCCCGACGGTGCGAAACCGCCGGTCCGGACCCGGCTGCGGGCGGAAGGCGGTTGATTGCCGGTCGAGATCCGGTCGCCGGTCCCGGGCAGGGTTCATCCGGTTCCCCGGCAGGCCATGATGTGGACGCCACGAGGCGCACGGATGACGGAGTCGGATCATGACGCTTGGTCAGAATGACCCTCCAGGAGACGAGTTGACGAGTACCGGCGGTCTCGCCGGGGTCCGGTCCTGGGCTCTGGACGCGACGGGGCGGGCCGAGGCCCTGCTGCTGCCCGACCCGTCCGGGCCGCCCCGGCTGCGGCTGGACGACCCGGTGGCCCACGACCGGCTGATCGACGAACTCGACCGGCTGGAGGGGCTGCTGGCACCGGACGAGCCGACCGGGCCGGTCCTGGCGGCACGGCTCGGCGGGCTGCTCGCGCAACGTCACCTGCGCGGGGGCGGGGCACCCGCCGACCGCCCCCACGCGCTGCGGCTGCTGCGCGAGGCACGGGCCCACCAGGTGCCGCTCACCGGCTGGGAGGCCCACCGGGCCGCGCTGTACCTCGTCATGCTGGTGATCCCCCACCCGGCCAGCCGGCCCGACGGCGGCACGGGACACTTCTCCGCCCTGATCGGCTGGCAACGGGACAACCCCGGAGCCTTCGACCCGCGCGGGCCGGAGGTCACCGAGCTGCGGGGACTCCTGGACGACCTGCGCGACGTCCGGCTGATGCCTGAGCTGCGCGCGCAGTTGGACACCATGACCACGGTCCTCGGGCTGGCCCAGGGCGACACCGCCGACTTCGCCGCCGGTGTCGGGCCGCTGGTGGAGTCGCTGCCGGCGGACTTCCCCGGCCTCCAGCAGCTGCGCATGCTGATGAGTCTCATCCCGACCGTCCCGGCCCCGACCGCACCGACCCCGGCCGGACCGCTCGCCGAACCGACGCCCTCGGCCCCGGCGCCCGTTGCCCCGCCGCCCGCCGAGCCGTCACGGCCCCGGGTGCCGATCGACACGGAGGCCGAACGCGAGGAGTTCGACCGGACCATGGCGATGGCGCTCGCCATGGTGGAGATGTCGATGCCGGGTTCCCTCGCACCGGAGCAGCTCACCGAGCTGGCGCAGCAGCTCCGGCCCGGCCGCGCCCACGGCACCGGCGACCCCGCGGACGCGGCGCAGGACGCGCTGGCCTACGCCATGACCGTCCTGGTCCCCGCCCTGCAGCAGCGGGACCAGGGCCTGCTCTCCGACGCCCTCGGCTCGCTGCAACGGGCCGCCGACGGCCTGCCGCCCGGCAGCGACTGGCACCAGCTGCTCGGCGCCATCGGCCCCGCCGTCCTGTCCGCCTCGCAGTACCTCGGCGGGAACCTGGTCGACGCCGAGGCGGCGGAGCGGCAGCTCACCGAGGTGCTGGGGCGACTCGGCGATCTGCCGCTCTCGTTCACGGCCCAGGTACGGGCCCTCGCGGCGGGCCAGCGGAGCCACCGGTTCCAGCGCGCCGAGGACCGGGCGGGCGTCGCGTCCTGCATCGAGGAGCTCCGCGCCGTGCGGGAGGGCCTGTCCGGGGAGGACGGCGCGCTGGGAATCACGTTGCTGATGCTCGGATCGTCCTACCAGGACCTCTGGACGCTGACCCGCGACACGGAGACCCTGCGGACCGGAGCGCAGCTCATGGAGGAGGGCGCGCGCCTCCTGGACACCGGGCCGGGCAACGGCGGCCTGCTGGAGCCGCTGCGGGTCAACCTCTCGGCGATCCGCGCCGTGGTCGACGGCGACCCCGGGCTCATCCGCACCCACCCGGGGCCGGAGTCGTCCGAGCATCCGCCCAGTCTGCTCAACGGTCGCGGACGGCGGCTGCCGCTCGACGCGTTCGTCAGCCACCTCCAGGCCGAACTCACCCGCTCCCGCGCCGACCAGGACCGTGCCGTCGAGGAGCTGGCGGCGGCCTGCCGCGACGCGGCGGACGGCGGCACCTGGCAGCACGCCGACCTCCTCTGGGCCCTGGCCGAGGCCCATCGCCGGCGCGGCGACGCCGGGGCGGGCGATCAGGCGTCCGCGGCGCAGGCCATGGTGGAGTCCTTCGAGGTCCTGACCGCCGACGTGCTGCTGGAGGTCGGCGCCGAGCACCGGCTGATGAAGGCCCGGGACGGGGCCTCGCGTGCCCTGGACGCGGCCTGGTGGGCCGGCTCCCAGGGGCAGGTCGAACGGGCGGTGACCATGCTGGAACTCGGCCGGTCGATGGTGCTGCAGGCGGCCGCCGCCTCGGCCGAGGTGCCCGAACTGCTGGCGGCGCGCGGCCACCGCGAGCTGGCGGACGCCTGGCGGCAGGCCGGGTCGGCGCAGGACGGCGGCGCGGCGCAGCCGGTCCCGAGCCTGTTGCGGCGGCGGGCCCTGGACGCGCTCCGGGGCGGGCCGGGGTTGTTCGAGCCGCCGACCCCGGCGGAGCTGTCCGCCGGACTGCGGCCGGGCGAGACCGACGCCCTGGTGTACCTGCTGCCGGGCGCGGAGGGGACGCCCGGCATGGCGGTCATCCTGGGGCCGGACCTCGAACCCGGGGTGCTCGCCCTGCCGCAGCTCGCCCTGGCCGGCCGCGCGCCGCTGGAGTCCTTCCTCGACGTGTCCGCGGAGCGCTCGCGGCTGCGCCGTGCGGCCGCCCGGGCCGCCGAGACCGGCGCGACCGGCGCGGCGGACGCCGCCGCCCGGGCGCTCGACGCGCCCTGGGAGAAGGCCCTGACGGACCTGTGCGACTGGGCCTGGCCGGCCGTCGTCGGCCCGGTCCTCCTCGGCATCGCCGAGCGCCTGGAGGCCAACCCCGGCCGCCACCGGGGCCGCCCCGGGCCGCCCCGGTTCGTGCTGATCCCCTGCGGCAACCTCGGCGCCGTGCCCTGGCACGCCGCCAGGCTGCCCGAGGACTCCCGGCACCGCTACGCGTGCGAGATCATGGTGCTGTCGTACGCGGCCTCGGGCCGGGAGTTCCTGCGGGCGGCGGCCCGCGAACGGATCGCCCCCGGCGCCCGTCCGGTGCTGGTGGCCGACCCCCGGATGGACCTGACCCGGGCCGAGCTGGAGGTCCTCTCACTCCGCGACGGCTACTACCCGGATGCCGAACTCTACGGCGAGTACTACCAGTTGGACGGCGATCCGGCGGGCCTCGGGACCCCGGAGGACGTGCTCGCGCTGCTCCCCGGCGCGGGCGCTCCCCGGCCACTCTCGCTGCTGCACATCGCCTCGCACGGTTCGGCGGGCGTCCGCCCGACGGTGTCCGCGCTCAACCTCGCCCCACCCGACCCGGCGCAGCCACGCTCCCTCTCCACGCCGCCGTCCGACCCGTCCGGCCTGTCCGACCCGTCCACGAACGGGCCGACCGACGCCCCCGACGCCGGGATGCTCACCGTGACCAGGCTGCTGGACCGGCCGGCCGCGACCGGCGCCGTCCGGGCCGGCCCGCTGGTGGTGCTGAGCGCCTGTGAGACGGACCTCTCCACCCGCGACCACGACGAGGCGCTGACCCTCGCCACGGCCTTCCTGGCGGCCGGCGCGAAGGACGTCGTCGGTTCGCGGTGGACCACCCGGGACGGCGCGTCCGCGCTGATGATGGCGGTCTTCCACCACCACGTGGCGGTCACCGGACTCAGCCCGGCCGACGCGCTGCGCGCGGCCCAGCTCTGGATGCTGGACCCGCGCCGCGAGCCGCCCGAGAGCCTCGGCGGGGAGCTGCGCCGTGAAGCCGCGCATCCCCACCTCGACCGGCTGCCGCTCTGGGCGGCCTTCATCCACCAGGGCCACCCGGGGGCCGCGGACCCGCCGCCGAACGCGACGGACGCACCCGACCCGACCGGCACGACCGGCACGACCGGCACGACCGGCACGACGACGGAACCGGAGGGGACGGAATGAACCCGGAGGAGCTGCTGGCGCTGATCCGCCGGCACTGGGCCGCGATACGGGCCGACCTGGACGACACCCAACACGGCGTGCTGGTGGCCCGGTTGAACAAGCTCGCCGGAACGCAGGGTGAAGAGCGGGCCATCAGGAGGGCCTTCCACGGGGTCAAGCTCGCGCTGCTGCCGCTCCCGCTGGACCACCCGGTGCGCGCGGCGCTGGACTCCTCCCGGCTGGTCGCCGCCGATCCCCGGCCCACCGCCTCGCTGGCCCGGGAGCTGCTGGCCTGGCTGGCGGAGACCGACGCCGCGTCCGCGTTCACGGAGTCCGCCCTCGGTCTCCCCTCACCCGGCCCCGGCTCCGGCTCCGGCCCCGGCCGTGATCACGGTCCCGTCCACGGAACCCCTCCGCACGCCGCTCCGCACGCTGCTCCGGACACCGCCGAGATCATCGCCACGGCGCAGCGCCGCCTGCTCGCCGAGCCCTCGCTCGGCCGCGCCGACCTGGACGCGCGCGGCCTGGACGCGCCCGCACTGGCCGGTGCCGGTCTGATCATCCGCCTGGTCGACCAGGCGGGCGAACACCGCTACCCCGCCTTCCAGTTCGCCGGACCTGCCCCCGGCGCGGAGCCCGGCACCGGCCACGGCCCGCTGCCGGTCGTCACGCGGATCAACCGGCTGCTGCTCGCCGAGGCGGACCCCTGGGGAGCTGCCGACTGGTGGCTCGCCGGCAACAGCTGGCTGGGCGGCACACCGGCCGCCCTGCTCGGACTGGTCTCGGACGAGCTGCTCACCGCGGCCGCCCTGTCCATGGTGGAGGGGGACTGATGCCCGCGTACCCCCCGCCCCGGGAGTCCGACGGCTTCCGGATGCGCCCGAACCTGCGGACCCTGCCGGCCGGCACCGAGCTCTGGCGCTGCCACCGGACGGGGCGTCCCGGTGCCGGGTTCAACCCGGTGCCGGCCGACTCCCACTTCGGCGGCAGCCGCTTCGACGGCACCGTGGCCGACCCCTACTCCTTCCTGTACGCCGCGCCCGAGCCGGCCACCGCGCTGGCCGAGGTGCTGCTGCGCGCGATGCCCTTCGACGCGGACACCGGGATGCGGCTGGTCCCCTACCGGGCCGTCGCACAGCGCTCGCTGACCGCGCTGCACACCACCGCCGACCTGTGCCTCGTCGAACTGATCACCGAGGAGGACCTCGCCGCCGTCTGCCAGGACTCCTGGCTCCTGGAGACCGAGGGCCCCGGGTACGCCCAGACGCGGCGCTGGGCCACGGAGCTGCGGTCGCGGGTGCCGGAGGCCCAGGGGCTGGTCTGGCAGTCCCGGCGGCACCGGCCCCGGCAGGCCCTGGTGCTGTTCGGCGACCGCTGCGGCGAGGAGTCGCTGAAGGGCGGCTCCGGGGTTACCCGTGAACTGGACACCACGGACGGGGTGACGGAGGTGAACCGGCTGTTCGCCCCGCTGCGGGCCGCGGTCGTACCGCCCCGGCCGCGCACCGGGGGCCACGTCGACGCCGCCGGCCTCCACCGCGCCGTCAACGCCGTCGACGCCGTCACCACCGCGAACGGCGGCGGCCCGAACGGCGGCGCGGCCAGCGCCCGCGGTGCCTCGCGCGGCCCCGGGGCGGCGGAGGCGGTGGGCGCGCCATGACGACGGCCACCGGGGCGACGGGCACCCGGATCGGGTTCGGGAGCGGCTGGGACGAACGTCAGCCGGTCATCGTCCTGCTGGACACCTCCGCCTCCATGAACCGCCCCGCGCACGACCCGCCGATCGCGAGCCTCAACCGGGCCCTCACCCGTGGTTTCGACGCCGTCCGGGACCGGGACCGCCTGCGGTCCCGGGTGGAGGTCTGCCTGGTCGCGTTCGACTCGCGGGTGCGGGTCTTCGACATCGCGGCGGGTGCCTTCCGCCCGCCGGAGGAGGCCGACCGCGAGGCGCTGTTCAGCCCGCTGGACGGGCTGCGTCCGCCCGAGCTGACGGCCGGGGGCTACACCTGCATGGTTCCCGCCCTGCGGTTCGCCCTCGACCTGGCCCGCCGGCGCCGGCGCGACCTCTCGGCCCGGCAGGTGCCGGTGGTCCGGCCGCTGATCTGGCTGCTCACCGACGGCGCACCGAGCGACGAGGCCGGGGCGAGGCTGGGCGCGGCGGAGATCGCGGCCACCGCCGAACAGCTGCGGCAGGCGGAGCACGACGACGAGTGCGTGCTCTTCGTGATCGGGGTGCGGGGGGCCGACCGGGAGGTGCTGGAGGCCCTCGCACCGCAGGCGACCCACCTGCTGGAGGACCTGGACTTCGGCCGGATCCTGGACATCGTGTTCCAGAGCTCGGACCGCACCGGCCACCTCAGGGCCACGGAGATCTCCGACCGGCTCAGGACGCACGCCGAGAACGCCCGCACCCTCGACAGCCTGGAAGGGGACCACCGGTGACCGCCGCGGCCCGGCGGGCGGCAGCCGGCGGCGGCGCGCCGATCGTGGCGGGCGCCGTGGTGCAGGGCACCGGGCACCTGGCGAGCGGACGCGGCTGCCAGGACGCGTTCAAGGCGGCGGCCGGGCACGGCGGCGGCGGGCCCGCGACGACGGGGGGCCGGCCGCTCGTGCTGGCCGTCGCGGACGGCGCGGGCAGCCGCGACCGCAGCGCGCTCGGGGCGCACCTCGCGGTGGACGCGGCCTGCCGGCTGCTCGCGACCGACGTCCCGCCCGCCGACGGGGGCGCGGCGGTCTGGCGGGGCTGGATCGGCGAGCGCTCGGTGGCCGTGGTGGACGCGTACCTGCGGGCGGTGCGGGCCGTCCTCGCCGCCGACCACCCGGACCCCGCGGACGACGCGGACGACGCGGACGACACGGGCATGGTGGGTGCCGCGGGCACGGTGGACTCAGCGCAGGCGGACGAGGGTGCGCTGGCCGCGACCCTGGTGGCGGCCGTGCTCCGGCCCCCGTGGGTGGCCTTCCTCGCCCTCGGCGACTGCTTCGCCACCGTACTCACCCGCACCCGGCCCGGCGACGACAACGACGGCCACGGCGGCGACGGCGACGAAGGCAGCCACGGCGAACGCTGCCGTCTGGTGCTGCCGCCGCGTACCCCGGCGGTCTTCCTCTCCACGCCCGGGGCGCGCGCGAGCGTCACCACCCTCGTCCTGCGGGAGCCCGACCTCAGCGGCGTCGTCCTGGCCACGGACGGCTGCGCGCCGCTCGCCCTGGACCATCCCTCGGTGCTCGGCCTCCCCGACGACCACGGCCCGCTCGCCGCACCGGACTTCTTCGGCCCGCTGGCCGCCCTGCTGCGCGCCAACGGCGGCGACGCCGAGCCGCTGCGAGCCCTGCTCTCCGGCCCGGCGGCGGCCCGCAGCGGCGACGACCTGACGGTGCTCTGCGCCCTGTGTCCGGACGGTGCCCGATGGCTCTGAAGGTGATGGCCGACGACGGCCGGCAGTGGTCGCTGACCGAACGGATCGGCCAGGGCGGCGAGGGCGTGGTCTACGCCGTGGACGACTCCCCCGCGCTGGTCGCCAAACTGGTGCCGCGCCCGCCCGACCCCTCCGCGTACCGGGACCGGATCGAGCGGCTGGTACGGCGGCGGCGCGAGCCCCGCACCGTCCGGCTGCTCGCCGGCGCCGGCGGCGGGGTGGCCTGGCCCCGGGTCCCGGTCACCACGGTGCGCGGCGGGGTGCACGGCTATCTGATGGGCGATCTGCGCGGCCGGTACCGGCCGATGGAGGACCTGCTGTCGGAGTCCGGCCGTCGGACCCGGCTGCCGGGCTCCACCTGGGAGACCGCCCTGCGGGCGGCGGCCGGACTGGCGGCGCTGCTGGCCGCCGTGCACGCGGAGGAGTACCTCGTCGGCGACCTCAAGCCGGACAACCTCTGGGTGGACGGGCACGGCGCGGTCGGGATGGCGGACGTCGACTCCTGGCAGTTCACGGACGGCGGGCGGGTGTTCGCCTGCCGGATGCGCACGGCCGGGTACACGGCGCCGGAGGAGGTGGCGGCCCCGGTGACCGCCCCGACCCGGGCGGGCGACGACTTCGTCCTGGCCGTCGTCGTGCACCAGTTGCTGATGGCCGGACTGCACCCGTTCGCCGGGCACCCCGGGCGGGGCGAACGGTACGTCTCGCTGGACGACAACCTGGCGCACGGACGCTGCCGGCTGACGGACCACCGGTCCGTCGCGTTGCGGGGGCCGCTGCCCCCGGCCGACCTGCTGCCCGGCCGGATCGCCGCGCTCCTGCGCGCCGCCTTCGGCCCCGCCGGGCGGGGCAGCCCCGGCAGCCGTCCGGCGGCGGCGGTCTGGGCCGCGGCCCTGGGCGCGGAGCTGGCGGACGGCAGGCTGCGCGGCTGCGCCGGGAACAGCCGCCACGTGTTCACGGTGGAGCGGCCGTGGTGTCCGTGGTGCGACCTGGCACGGCGCGGCGGCGAGGCGTACCCGGGCGCACCCGCCGGGGCGGCGCCGGACCGGCGGGCGTCCCGGGCGGCCAGGGCGGCGGACACCACGGGGAGGACCACATGACCGGGGCGGACCTGCGGCTGTCGGTGGCGCGCACCCTCGACCGGTGCTCCGTTCTGGGGCCGGGCCGCCGGGCGGTGCTGTGGGTGCAGGGCTGCCCGCTGCGCTGCCGGGGCTGCGTCGCGGCGGAGACGCTGCCGTTCACCGACGGGCCGGGCCTACCGGTGGCCGAACTGGTCGACCGGATGGCCGGGTTGGCCGGGATCGAGGGAATCACGATCTCCGGCGGCGAGCCGTTCGCCCAGGCCGCGGCGCTGGTCGCGCTCCTCGACGGGCTGCGGGCGGAGCGGCCTGAGCTGTCCGCGATGGCGTACTCCGGCTTCCGCATCGAGACCCTGCGACGCGGCACCCCGGCGCAGCGGGACCTGCTGGACCGGCTCGACCTGCTCGTCGACGGCCCGTACGTGGCGTCGCTCCACGCGGACCTGCGCTGGCGGGGGTCGTCCAACCAGCGTCTGCACCGGCTGTCGCCGCGCTACGCGGACCTGCCGGCGGATCCCGACACCGGTGCCGGGATCGAGTTCTCCGTCGGGCTCGACGGGTCGCTCTCCTGGGCCGGGGTGCCGGCGGTGCCGGGCTTCCGCGAGGAGCTGGAGCGGCGCGTGGAGGCCCGGGGCTTCGCCCTGCGCACCACGGCGGACCCACCGGACCGACCGGAACCACCGGACCGGCACGGCCGCCCGGACCCGCACGCCCCGGGCCCGCACCGGCCGGACCCGCACGACCCGGGCCCGCACCGGCCGGGGCGGCCGGTCGGGGCCCCGAGCACCGAGGTCCCCCGGCACGGGGGCCGGCACACCGAAGGAGGGGGACAGTGAGCGGATCACCGATGTACAGCAGCGTCTCGGTCGGCGCCTCGCGGCTCGCCGCCGAGGCCGCGCAGCGGCGGCGGCAGGCCGAACGGCGCCGCCGGCTGGAGCAGGAGCGGGCCCGCGAGCGGGCGCGGCGCGCGGCGGCCAGGGCCAGGAGCCACGCCGAGGCGGAACGCCGCGCCGCCGCCAGGGCCAGGGCCCGTGCCGAGGCCGAGCGCCGCGAGCGGGAGCGCGTGGCGCAGGCCCTGGCGGAGGCCGAGCGCCGGACCGACGAGCGGCGACGGCTCCAGGAGGCCGAGCGGGCCGGGCAGGTGACGGCCGCACTGCGCGAGCAGGGGACGGCGGCGGCCCGCGGCCTGGACGAGGTGGCGGCCCTGCTGGACGCGGCGCGGTCGGCGGCCGACCCCCGCACCGTGAGCGAGCTGACCGGCCGGCTGGCCGACCTGCGGTCGCGCGCACTGCACCACCCGGACGCCGCGCTCGGTGCGGAGGTCGAGGAGCTGCGCGGCCGGGCCGTCGCGCTGCGACCGGCCAGCCAGGACCACGGCCGGCCCGCCGAGGCCGGCCACGAGTACCAGCTCGGCGCGCTGGAACGGCAGTTCACCATGCTCGCGGCGAACGGCGCGGACGTCGACGCGGCCGGCCGGCGCCGGTGCGCCGAGCTGCTGCACGACCTGCGCCGCGCCCTGATGGACGGTCAGACCCTGCGGGTGGAGGCGCTGATGGGCACGGCCGAGCACGAACTGGCCCGCCACGCGCTCGCCGTGCAGACCGCGCGGACCGCCGCCCTCGCCGAGGCCGCGAGCCGACAGGCGGACGAGCGGCACCGCAGGGCACAGGAACTCGCCGCCGAACGGCGGCGGGAGGCACAGCGGCGGGCCGCCGAACTGCAGCGCGAGGCGAAGGAGCAGACCGCCCGGCGGATCCGGGTGGAGGCCGAACGGCAGGCGGCGAGACTCGCCGCCGAGCTGGCGGAGGCGGTCGACCGGCTCGCCGTCGTCGAGCAGACCGCACGCGACGCCGCGCGGGACGCCGCCGACTTCGGGGAGACCGAGCTGCAGGGCAGGCTCCTCGCCGCCGTGCACCGGGTGGCCGGCGCGATCGACTCCTCGTGGGGCGGGGCCGCGCTGACCGCCGTCGCGGAGCTGGAGCGGCTGCTGCCCGAGGCGGAGGCCCGGCTGGACGAACTGCTGCTGGCGTTCGAGCGGCGCGCCGCGCTGGCAGGGGTGCTGAAGGAGGCGATGGCCGGCGAGGGGCTGGCGTTCTCCGGCGGTGGCGACCTGGGGCAGGAGTTCGTGCTGATCTTCGAGCGGCCGAACGGCGCCCGGTACGAGACGAGCGTCAGCAGCGCCACCGACGGCACCGCCGTGCTCAGCTACACGGTGGAGGGCGAGTCGGACGTCGTCGTGGTGCCCGAGCGCGGCGAGGTGACCTGCGACCGGACCGAGGCGCTGCTGGACCGGGTGCACGAGGCGATGGGCGCGGAGGGCTACCACCCGGGCGAGCTGGACTGGGACGGCAAGCCGCCGCGCGGCGGCGTCGCGCGGCCGGGCGGCGGTGCGTCGGCCCGCCCCTTCGGCACCAACCACAGCTCGCACCGCGGCACCGCGCGCAACGGGGCGAACGGCACCACGGGCGGCACCGCGTGAACGCCCGCGAGGAGGCCGGGGCCGACCGGACCGGCAGCCGGAGCGTGGCCCGGGAGGAGGCGCCGCTCTGGGCGGCCGCGCTGCGCTGGGAGCTCTGGCGCGGCCGTCAGGTGATCCTCACCGGGCAGGTCAGGGACCGCTGGTGGTGGCGGGGCAGGCCGGTCCCGTTCCGCACCGTACTGGCCCACGCCCTGCACGGCTGCGGCGCCGACACGGTGGCCTGGTGGGACCCGGTGGGTGGCCTCGCCTTCCCGCTCGACGGCGATCAGGAGCGTTACGCCGCACTGGACCAGCGGCCGTCCGAGAGGACGTCCGCCGCACGGCCCGTCACAGGGGAGCGGGCCGCGCACCCCGTCCCGGAGGCCACCCGGCCTCCGGGACGGGCCCCCGGGGGCGCCGACGACCCGGCGCGGGTCCCGGCCCCGGGCGGGGACCTCGCCAAGGAGAACCCGACCCGGCGCGGCGGGCTCCGCCAGGTGGCCTCGGACGAACTGTTCACCGCCCGGCCGGCCCGCCGGCTGGCCTCGGTGGACGACGCACTGGCCGAGGCCCACCGCCGGGCGGCCTCCCCCCGGGCTGCCACCGCCTTCGTGTTCGAGGACATCGACCTCGCCCTGCCGCTGAACGAGGCCTCGTCCGTCCAGGGCTACCTGCACCTGCGCGCCGCCATGGCGGACGCCGCCACCCCGCTGCCCCCCGCCGTCGGCGGCGACGGCGCCGACCCGCACACGGACCGCGCCGGCGCCGAGGTGCCGCCGCGCGCCCGCAACGCCGTGGTCGCCGTCGTCGGTGACCTCTCCCGCGTGCCCGCCTGGCTGTACCGGGAGGACCCGCGCACGGTGGTCCTGCACATCGGTCCGCCCGACCAGGCGGAGCGCCGCCGCTGGTTCGCCATGATCGGCGGGGAGTTCAACGGCGGTGCGGACGCCGGCCCGGCGGAGTTCGAGGCGCTGGTCGGGGCCACCGACGGCATGGCGGGCTGGGAGCTGGACGCGCTCGCCAGGACCTCGCACATCCGCCGCGTCCCGGTCCACCAACCCGGCCGGCTGCTGGAACGCCACCGCATCAACCTCAACGTCGACCCCTGGAGCCAGATCGACCGCCGCACCGTCGCCGAGGCGGCCGGGGAACTCGGCGCCCGGGTGATCGGGCAGCGGACCGCCGTCGACGCGGTGGTGGGTGCCCTCCAGGCGGCCTACGTCGGCCTCGGCTTCGGCGGCTCGGGGGCGGCCCGGCCCCGTGGTTCGTTCTTCTTCGTCGGCCCGACCGGCGTCGGCAAGACCGAACTCGCCAAGTCGGTGGCCCAGCTGATCTTCGGTGACCCGAGCGCCTACGCGCGCTTCGACATGAGCGAGTACCAGCAGGAGCACGCGGCCGAGCGGCTGGCCGGCGCACCGCCCGGCTTCATCGGCTACGACCAGGGCGGCGAACTCACCCGGCGGGTACGGGAGCGGCCGTTCAGCGTGCTGCTCTTCGACGAGATCGAGAAGGCCCACCCGGCGGTGCTGGACAAGTTCCTGCAGATCCTGGAGGACGGCCGGCTCACGGACGGGCAGGGCCGGACGGCGTACTTCTCGCAGAGTCTGATCATCTTCACCTCCAACACCGGCGCGGGCGGGCTCCCGGCCCTGCTGGCCGAGCACGGCGGCGACCTGCCGTACGAGGTGCTCCACCGCCACTTCACCGCCGCGGTCGAGGAGAAGTTCCGGGCGATCGGCCGCCCCGAGATCTACGGCCGGCTCAAGCCCGGCGTGGTGGTCTTCGACATGCTGCGCACCGAGCACGTGGTCGGCATCGCGGACCGGCTGCTCGGCCAGCTCGCCGAATCGCTGCACGAACGCCACGGCGTGGAGCTGGTCCACGACCCGGAGAGCATCCGGCCCTGGATCACCGGACGGATGGCCGACCCCGAGCGGCAGGCCTACGGCGGGCGGCAGATCCGCAACGAGTTCGAGCCCGTACTGGGCGCCGTGGTCCGGCACGTCATCGGGCACGCGCCGCCGAGGGGGAGCCGGATCCGGCTGGGGATCGCCGAGGACGGCACGGTGTGCGTGACACCCGACGCCGTCAAGGGCGCGGACGGGGGGACGGGCTGATGCACGGCATCGACCTGGGCGACAGCTACGCCCGCATCGCCTGGCCGGGCCCCGACGGGGTCCCGGTGGTCACCGGCGCCACCGACGTCCCGGCCACCGTCGACGTCACCGGGCCGGACGGCCCCCGGCTCGTGAGGGCGGCCGGTGCCGGATCGGCCCGCGCCCCGCTCTTCGCGGCCACCCACGACCCCTTCGCCGCCGACCCGTTCGGCACCGACCCGTTCGCCACGGGCCCGCGGGGAGGTCCGGACGGCCCGCACCGCTCCGGGGCCTCGGGCGCCCTCCGGCCGGAGGCACTCACCGCCCTCGTCCTGTCCGCCCTCGCCCGGCGCAGCCGGGAGTGCGGCGGCGGCGAGCCGGCGGAGGTGGCGCTCGCGCTGCCCCCCGCCAGAGGCAGCGAACCGGCCCTGCGGCGGGCCGCCGAACACGCCGGGCTGCGGGTCGGCCGGGTGCTGCCGGAACCGGTGGCCACGGCCCTGCACTACGGCGCGGTCCGCGAGGGCGTCGGCCTCTCCGTCCTGGTGTACGACCAGGGCGCCACCGGCTCCGACCTGACACTGCTGGCCGTCGACGGCGACCGCACCGTCCGCGTCCTGGAGACGGTCTCGCACCCGCTCGGCGGCAACCACTGGGACGAGGCCGTCGCCGGGGAGCTGCTGCGCCGGCTCGGCTCCCCCGGCGGGCCGGTCGGGCCGCTGCTCCCGGTCGCCGAGCGGCTCCGGCTCGCGCTCGGCGAGGCGCCGGAAGCGTGGCAGCGGGTGCACTGGGAGGGCGCGGACCGCGAGGTCGCCCTCGACCGGGAGACCCTGGCCCGGCTGGTCGAACCGCTGCGCGAGGCGAGCGGCGCGGTGGTCGGGAGGCTGCTGGACACCGTCCAGGAGCGTGGCGGGGACGTCCCGGGCACCCTGCTGCTGGCCGGTGGTCTGAGCGCGACGCCGGGGGCGGCCGGGTGGTTCGAGGAGCGGTTCGGGCTCACCGTCCGTGCCCGGACGCCGGGGGCCGCGGTGGCGAGCGGGCTCGCGCTGACCGGGGAGTTCGGCCTGCTCCGGGTGTTCACCGGTGACCCGGCCGCCCGGCCGCGCCCCGGCGGCCACGACCCCGACCCCTACGACCGGAGCGGCGCGAACGACCGGAACGGCGGGTACGGCGGGGGGCCGGGGGAACCGGCGGCCCGGCCCGGGGTGGAGGACCCGTACCCGGGGAAGCCCGGCGCCGAGGAGGCCCCGGTCGGGGACGACCGGGCCGGCGCGCCCGGGGCACCGTCCGGGGTGCGGACCGCTCCGCCCCCGGACTACGGCTGTCCCGGCGCCGACCCCGCGTCCGGTCCGGACGAGCCGGTGCCGCAGCCCCGGACGTCCCGGACACCCGAGCCGGACAGGACGGACAGCCCGTACGACGCGGACGGCCCGTACGACGCGGACGGACCCGAGGAAGCGCCTCCGCCGCCCGGCCCCGTCCCCACCGCTCCGACCACTCCGACCACTCCGACCGCCGCCGAGACCGCCGAGACCGCTCCGACCGCCACCGGGGCCGCCGGGGCCACCGGCCGGGCCCTCCATCCCGTCCCGGTCGGCCGGCTGCGCGCCACCCGCCGGGACGACCACCTCCTGATCGTCTGGGCCTGGCCCCCCGACGGCCGTGAGGCCCGGGTGCGCTGGACACTGGACGTCCCCGACCCCGGCGGCCTCCCCCGGGCCGGGGACGTCCGCTGCGGACGCCGGTCCTACCAGCACGACGGCGGCCTCGACCTGCGGGTGGGGCGCGGCGCCGTCACCGTCACCGTGGAGGCGTTCACCCCCCACCCCGCCGACCCGCTCGCCGAGCCGTCGGCGCTGATCCTGCCCGCCCGGCCGCCGCTGGTCCGCTACGAGGCGGTGGTCAGGCGCGGTCTGCGCGGCCGGACCGCCCGGCTGACCTTCGTCACGGACACGGCCTGCGAACTGCCCGCCCTCCAGGTGGTGCACGGTCGCGGCCGGATCTGCCCCGCCGAGACCACCGACGGGACGGTGCTGCGCGAACTGCCCGCCCGCCGGCTGGACGCGCGGATCCCGTTCACCGTCGAACTGCCCTTCCCCGCCACCCGGGGCACCTCCTGGCTGGTCTGCCTGCCGCTCACCCGGGACGACCCGGCCGCCGAGCTGCGTCCGGCCTCCCTGCACCGACTGAAGGTGAGCTGAATGGCCGCCGGACTGGCCTGCCCCTACTGCTACGAGTCCTTCACCGCCCGCGAGATCTGGTTCCGGTGCAGCGGCCGGCCCGGCCGGACCGGCCGGCGCTGCGCCTTCGAGCGCGACCCGGTGCTCGCCGAACGAACCGGCCGGCGCGGCGACGTCGGCCCGGCCTTCCGGGCCGACGGGCGGAAGTCCTCCGCCGTCTGCCCGGGCTGTGAGGGCGACACGACCTACCGGATCTGCCCGGTCTGCCGCAGCACCCTGCCGGTCCAGTTCGGCGCGGTCGGCCACCGGCTGATCGCCATGGTCGGCGCCAAGGCCTCCGGCAAGACGGTCTACATGACGGTGCTGCTGCACGAACTGATGAACCGGGTCGGCGCCGGGCTCGGGACGGCACTGATGGCCTCGGACGACGCGACGATCCGCCGGTTCGGCAGCGACTACGAGGAGCAGCTGTACCGGCACGGCCGGCTGTTCCACGGGACGAGGACCGCCGCGGCCAACGACGGGCGGGTGGAACCGCTGGTGTTCCGGTTCAGCCGCAGCCGCGGACGGCTGTACCGGTCCCGGCCGCAGCACAGCGTGCTGTCCTTCTTCGACACCGCGGGCGAGGACTTCAACTCGCGGGAGAACGTCGAACTGAACACCCGCTACCTGGCCAGTGCCGACGGCGTCATCCTGGTCCTCGACCCGCTGCAGATGCCCGGAGCGCGCCCGCTCGCCCGGCCCGGCACCGTGTTGCCGGGGTCCGAGGGGGTCGACGAGCCGGTCAACGTGCTCAGCCGGGTGACGAACATGCTGATGGCCCGCCAGCAGGGCGCCTCCGGGCGGATCACCACCCCGCTCGCGGTGGTCTTCGCCAAGCTCGACGCCTTCTGGGACACCTTCGATCCCGGCAGCCCGCTGCGCAGCCACCCGCCGGCCGGGGACCGCTTCGACACGGCCGACAGCCTGGACGTCCACGAGGAGGTCCGCCGGCTGCTGAGGGAGTGGGAGGGCGTGCGGATCGACCAGGACCTGGAGAACCACTACCGGCGCTACCGCTACTTCGGGGTCTCCGCGCTGGGCGCCGGACCGACCCCGGACGCGCTGGTGGCGCCCACCGGCATCCAGCCCTACCGGGTCGCCGACCCGCTGCTGTGGCTGCTCAGCGAGTTCGGGGCCGTGCCCCGCCGGGGGCGGGGGTGACATGCCGTTCCAACAGCTCTACTACACCTCGTGCGAGCAGGGCCTGAGCGGCTTCGCCGGCTACCAGTTCAACGCCGTCAGCGCGGACGTCTCCGCCGGGACGATGCGCGAGGTGGAGGCCCTCACCGCGTACGAGCCGCCGGCCTCGCTGCTGTACGCGCAGGCTCCGGAGGAGCTGGCCCGGTGCCCGGTGAACCTGGTGTTCGTCCCCGGGGCGACGGCCCTGGCGGCCCGGGTCCAGTACGTCGGACGGGACTCCTCCCAGCGCTTCGGCAACTACTTCGCCCATGCCCTGACCAGCCCCGACTTCGCCCGGGACGCCGGCGGCCTGCTCGGCATCGAGCTCTGGGGCTCGCCGGTCTGGTCGTCCCGACCGGCCGACCGGACCAGGCTCCCGGCCCTGGACGCCCGGCCCGGCGCCGGCCCGCTCACACCGCGCTCGGTCGGCCGCTTCCTGGCCTCCCACCCGCACGCCGCGCTGCTGCCCGCCCTGCTGGAGGCCGCCCGGGCCGCGCTGGCCGAGGACCGGTCGGTGCTCGTGGTGGACACCGGAACCGACCGGATCGCGCACTGGTTCGCCGCGGTCTGCTTCCTGCTCCCGCCCCCGCTCGCCCGGCGGCTCTCCTTCGCCACCTACCTGCACCGGCCCGGGCGCGGCCGGCTGCACCTGATCGGGAGCCTCCCCGAGAACCGGATCGACCTGGGGCCCGACGACCAGGACGTCTACTACCTGTTCGACTTCGTCCGGGGTCTGGTCCCCGCGCTGCCCGTGCACCCGCTGACCGGGCTGCTGGCCCGGGTCGGCCCGTCCTCCGCCCGGGCCTTCTGGTCCTGGGCCGACGACTACCTGAGCGGCCGCGAACGCACCGCCGAGGACTGGCACGGCCCGGCGGCGGCCGCGGCGACGGCCGGCGGCACCCCCCTCACCCCGGCCGACCTCGTCGCGCTGATCGCCTGGCTGACCGGCCCCGAGCCGCCGCCGGCTCCCGCGCTCACCGCCGCGGTCCGCGACGTCCACCGCCAGTACCGCCTGGACCGTGAGCAGTTGAGGGCGCTCGGCCGGGCCGCCGCCCGCGGCGACGACCGGGAACTCGCCGAGCAGCTGCTGGACGAGGTCCACGAGTCCGACATGCTCCGCTGCGAGGAGGGCGACGGGCAGGCCCTCCCGCCGGTCCGGTTCACCGACCCCGTCCGGCGCGCACGGGTCACCGGGCGGTGGCTGGACCGGTTCCGGCGCGCCGACGCCGCCGGGGCGCTGCGACTGCTCGGGTGGGCGTCCGCCGCCGGCCTGCGACCGCCGTCCGGCGAACTCGTCCGGCGCAGCGCCGAGCTCACCTCGGAGCTGCTGGGGGCGACCGTCACCGGCCGGCCGTTCCGGGGGCTGGAGGAGCTGCTGACGACCGCCGCCCGCCAGTGGCCGGAGCTCCGGCAGGGCCTGGTGCACACCCTCGGCGTGCTGGCGGAATCGCAGCGGGGCCAGCTCCCCGACCTCCTCCTCGGCCTGCCGCCCGGCCTGCTGCGCGAGGAGGACGTGGCCGGCCACGCCCGGCTCCTGGAGCACTTCCTGGTGGCCCGGGCCCACCGGAGCCCGGAGCTCGCCGTCGCCACCCTGCGGCGGGTCGTCGCCCTGCGGGGCCCGGACGTCCCGCTCGACCTGTCGCTGCTGCACCGCCTCTGGCCGCCCCGCACGTACTGGTCGTACGCCGAGGCGCTCGCCGCCGTCCCGGCGCTGCCGCCCGGGCTGCCCTGGGAGGAGGGGGCC
Organism: Kitasatospora sp. NPDC002965; assembly: GCF_040611255.1. Taxonomy (NCBI): domain Bacteria; kingdom Bacillati; phylum Actinomycetota; class Actinomycetes; order Kitasatosporales; family Streptomycetaceae; genus Kitasatospora; species Kitasatospora sp. NPDC002965. Next base: position 65,755 of record NZ_JBEXNT010000031.1, read on the forward strand.
CGCCGGTGGCTCGGCCGGAGCCTGATCCGGGAGATCACCGACGACGCCGGCCTCGACGACTGCCTGCGCCTGTACGAGCTGCTCGCCGACCCGCCCCGGTCCGGCTGGCCGGACCCCGACAGCGCCGCGTGCGTCGCCCGCACCCTGGAGGTCCGCGACCGCCTGGACCGAGCGAGGACGGCCGATCAGCTCGCCGAGGTGCTGGACGACCTGCCGCCGGTGCGCTGGCCGCCGGCCCGGGCGCTGCTGCTCCGGCGGCTCCCCCGGGGGCTGGCCGAGCGGCCGGTCGTCCGGCCCGACCGGCTGGCCCAACGCCTGCACCTCCTGACCCGGTTGTCGGACGGGGCCGCGCGGGCCTACCTGCAACGGATCCGCACCGAGGCCGCCCGGGTCGGCCGGTCGGGCCCGCCCTCCGACACCCTGCTCGGGCACCTGGCCGCCGCCGCCGGCTACCTGGCGCACCACCGCCCGCCCGGCGCCCAGCTGGACCTGATCGTCGCCACCCTGCACCACGCCCGGGAGCACTGGCCTCCGGACGAGACCGACCGCCTGGCGCGGGCGCTGCGCCCGTACGCCCCCGCCGAGGCCGACCTGCTGGAGCGGCGGTCGGCCGAGCGCCGGTCGACCGCCGTGGGGCGGGTCCTGCGGTGGATGGCGTCCCCGCTCGGGACCGCCCGCCGGACGCCGGCCGACGGCGGCTCCCGCCCCGGCGGCCCGGCGGCGGCCGACCCGGCTCCGCCCGCCGCCGCACCGCGGGTCCCGCCCGTCACGCCCCCCGAACCACGGCGGCCCGGGGCGGCGGAGTGAACGCGCTGACGGAACTCGTGACGGTCCTCTTCGACCTGCTCGTCCCCCTCGTCCGCTTCCTCGTCCGCCTCGCGGTCTCCCTGGTACTGGCCCCGCTCGTCGCAGCCGCCCGCGCCCTGCGGCTGCTGGACCAGCTGCTCCGGTCGTACGGCCGGGTGCTGGTGGACGTGCTGCGCCGCAGCGATCCCCAGTACCAGACCCTCCCCGTCCACCGCCCGCAGGACGAGCCGCAGCCCGCCCACCGCGCCTACGCCTTCGGCCCCGCCCGGCGGGACCTGCGGCTGGTCGCCGTCCACGGCCGGCGGGCGCACCGCCGCCGGACGGCCGACGCCCTGCGGGCCGTCACCGACGAGCTGCGGATCGGCCGGGACGTCCTCCTCGCCCTCGCCGGCTACACCGGCGCCCTGTCCGCCGCCCTGGTCACGCTCCCGCTGCTCGCCGCGGCGCTGCTGGTGCACGCCCTGGTGGTGCTGGCCCTCGGGACCGGCGGCGGGCTCGCCGTCCTCGTCCTCACCGGCCTCGACCACGCGGCCCTCGGCGCCCGGCGGCTGCGGCAGGGCGTGCTCTGCCCGCACTGCTTCGAGCGGGTGCGCCGCCCCGCGTACGAGTGCTCCCGCCCCACCTGCCGCCGGCGCCACAGCGACCTGAGGCCCGGCCGGTACGGCATCCTCCGCCGCCGCTGCCAGTGCGACGAACGGCTGCCCACCACGCTGCCGGCCGGCCGCTACCGGCTGCCCGGGTACTGCACCCACCCGCACTGCGGCCGGCTGCTGAGCACCGAGACCGGCCGGCTCGCCGAACACGCGCTGCCGCTCATCGGGGGCCGGGCCGCCGGCAAGACCCAGCTGATGGCCGCCATGCTCACCGTCCTCCGGCGGACCGACCCCGACGGACGGGCCCACGCCCGGTTCGCCGACGAGGAGACGGCGGAACGCTACCGGCTGCAGCGCGAGGTGCTGGAGATCCGCGGCCACCCCCGGAGCACCCCGCGGGCCCGGCACCGGGCCCACTCCGTCCTCCTGGACCGGGCCCGGCCCCCGCGCCTGCTGCACCTCTTCGACACCGCGGGCGAACACTTCGTCAGCCGCGAGGACACCGACGCCCTCCGGTACGCGCGTGCCGCCCGCACCTTCCTGTTCGTCCTCGACCCGCTCGCCGTACCGGACTTCTGGGAGCTCCTCGACCCCGACCGGCAGGCCCGGCTGGACCGCACCCTCGCCTCCAGCGTCCCGCCGCAGCCCGTCTTCGACCAGGCCGTCCAGGCGATCCTGGCGATGGGGGTCCCGCTGCACCGCTCGCGGCTGGCCGTCGCCATCAGCAAGACCGACCTGCTGGACGGGACCGGGCTGTTGGAGGAGACCGGGCTGTTGGAGGAGACCGGGCCGCCGAGCGGGACCGGGCCGTTCGACGGACGGCCGGTGCCCGGCGCCGCTGCCCGGGACAGCGACCGCGCGGCGGAGTGGCTCGAACGGGCGCTCGGGCTGGGAAACCTGGTCCAGGCGATGCGCAACGAGTTCGGCGAGGCGCGGTTCTTCTTCACCGCCGCCGTCCTCACCGAGGACGGGTCGGTCCACCCGAGCGTCGCCCCGCTGCTGGACTGGTGCCTCGCCGACGGGCGCCGGGCGCGGGCCCGGGCGCGGGCCGCCGCGGCGGCCGTCCGGCCCCGGAGCGACGCCCGCACCGCCTCCCCGGGGGCGCGTGCGACCTGACGATCCGGCTTGTGAACCCCCCTGCTCCGTGCCATCGTTGGGGCCATGCCGCACCGCACCGGCGACGACCTTCCGGCATCCGGCCCTCCGGTTCTCGACCCTCCGGCTCTTGCTCCCCCGGCCCCCGACCCACCGGCGTTCGACCCACCGCCGTCGGGCCTGCCCGCACCCGGCCCACCCGCGTCCGACGCTCCGGCGCCCGGCCCACCGGTGTTCGACCACGACACGGTGCTCGCCGAGCTGCGGGCCGTCCGGCGGGCCGGCCCCGTCCGGCTGCGCGCGCTCGACCTCCCCCTGCTCGGCGCCCTCGCCGCCGCACCCGAAGCACGGCACCCGCGCACCGTCGAGGACCTGCTGCGCCGCGCGGTCGCCGAACTCGACACCGGCACCCTCCAGGAGGCCGCCCGGCACACCCTCGGCCTGGCCCCCGGCACCACCGACTCGCCGGCCGCCGACCGCCGCAAGCGCGCCGCCGCCGTCTACAACGTGAGTGTGGAACGCTTCCGCCGGCACCACGAACTCCTCGTCCTGGCCGCCGTCGCGGACGAGATCGGCCGGCTCGCGGAGGCGCCCGCCGGGCCGGACCGCCGGGTGGCCGCACCCGGGCCGGTCGAGGCGCCGGCCGCCGAACACCAGGTGCTGCACCTGCCGCTCCGGGGCCGGACCGTCGCGGTCCACCTGCACACCCACTCGGTCGACCTGCTCCGCGACGTGGACGTCGTCGTCTCCCCCAGCAACGTCTACCTGGCGCCCGCCGAGGCCTACAAGAACTCGGTGTCGGCCGTGCTGCGCCGGGCCTGCGCGGTGCGCGGCCCCACCGGCGACCTCATCGAGGACCGGATCTCCGCCGAACTGCGCCAGTGGCTCGACCAGTACCGCAGCTTCGGCCGTCCGGTCCTCGCCTCGACGGTCGCCCCCACCGGGGCCGGCGCGCTCGAACGGCAGGGCCTCCGCCGGATCTACCACGCCGCCGTGGCCGTCCCCCGCCCCGGCACCAACGACTACGACGTCCAGCCCGCCGACGTCACCCGGTCCGTCACCCGCGCGCTCGCGCTCCTGGGCGAGGAGCACCGCGCCTTCGACCCGCCGCTGCGCTCGATCTGCTTCCCCCTCCTCGGCGCCGGCCGGGGCGGCCTGCCGCCCGAGACGAGCATCGCCGCGGTCTGGGCCGCCGTGGAGGCCGAACTCTCCCGCGGCGCCCCCTGGGAGATCCACCTCGTGGTCCGCGACGCGGCGCGGGCCCGCACGGTCACCCGCCATCTCCTCGCACCGCACACCGCCCCGCTCCGGCCGGCCGCCTCCTGACACCGGCCGCCGCCCCGGCCGGTCCGCCGGGGCGGGAGACCGGTAGGGCCGGACCTCCCGGCCCGGCGGGCCCGCCGGGAACCGATGTGGTCAGCCGCCGCTCTTGCGGCGGAAGTTGCGCTTGCCGCCGGCCGCGCCGTGGGCACCGTGGATCTTCGAGTCACCCGCCGGACCGCCGGAGGTGCCGTCGGTCTTGGCGCCGTGCTTGCGCTCCAGCGCGGCCAGAAAGCGGGCCTTGACATCATCCTGGGCCGGGGGCGCGGGGGCCTCGGCCGGCCGGCCCGCCTCCGGGTTCTCCGGGTTCTCGGCGCTCTCGGTCGACGCTGCGTCGCTGCTCATACATGACCTCCTGGATCGGGTGGAGCCGATCGACGGCCCCGGACACACCATCCCACGTCCGGGGACCCCCCGGCGGCCACCACCCGCCCCGCACCGGCGGAGCCGGCCCCCGCTCCGGCACCCGCCACCCGACACCCGGACGGCGCCGCACGGTGGCGTGCACCACCGCGGGCGGGCGGCACGGCTCGATCCGCTCCCGGACCCCCACGCCCCCGCCACCTCCCCACTCCCCACGGCGACCCCCGCCGACCGGGCGCCCGTCACGACACCGGTCCGCCCCGCAGCACCACGCGCACCACCACGCGCACCACCCCCGGGAGCCCCCGCACCGGCCCCGACGGACCGGACGCACCGTCAGAACCGCTCGTGGGCACGCCTACCGGGAGGATCCTGACCGAGCGCGGCCACCGTATGCGAGAACGTCACGGAACGGCCTCCTGCCGGTTACACGGCGAACCCCGAGGACATGTCATCCTCCCGTTAACGCCACGTCAACACGCGTAGATCGCGGCCCGGCCCACCCGGGGCCCGCGGCCCGGCTCGCGTCGTCCGGGAAGGGACAGCCCCTCATGTCCGTTGCACAGATACGCAGATGGAAGGCGCTGGCGGCTGCCGCCACCGTCCTCGTCGGCCTCGCGCTCCCCGCGGTCGCCGCGCCCACCGCGAGCGCCGCCGCCGGCCCGTACGACAGCACGTACTACAAGAACGCGATCGGCAAGACCGGCGCCGGCCTCAAGGCCTCGCTGCACACCATCATCGGCACCGGCCAGACCAAGATCTCCTACGACGCGGTCTGGAACGCCCTCAAGGTGCTCGACCAGGACCCGAACAACACCGCCAACGTGATCCTGCTCTACAGCGGCACCTCGCGCGCCAAGTCCCTCAACGGCGGCAGCGTCGGCAACTGGAACCGCGAGCACGTGTGGGCCCAGTCCCACGGCAACTTCGGCACCTCGGCCGGCCCCGGCACCGACCTGCACCACCTGCGTGCCGCCGACGTCCAGGTCAACAGCACCCGCGGCAACAAGGACTTCGACAAGGGCGGCAGCGCGGTCGGCGGGGCACCCGGCAGCTACACCGACGCCGACTCCTTCGAGCCGCGCGACGCGGACAAGGGCGACGTCGCCCGCATGATCCTCTACATGGCCGTCCGCTACGAGGGCGACGACTCCTGGCCCGACCTGGAGCCCAACGACTCGATCAACGGCAGCACCCGCTTCCACGGCCGGCTCTCCGTCCTGAAGCAGTGGAACGAGCAGGACCCGCCCAGCGACTTCGAGAAGCGCCGCAACCAGATCGTCTTCGACACCTACCAGAAGAACCGGAACCCGTTCGTCGACCACCCGGAATGGGTCGCGGCGATCTGGTAGACCACCCGCGCCGGGCCTCCGTCCTCCGGGCGGGGCCCGGCCGCGGTTCAGCTCCGCCAGGTGTACGGCGACGAGATGCGGCACTTCGAGCTCCTCACCGGCCCGGGCGGCACGTGCCCGGCGCTGCGGCCGGACGCCTCGGGGCAGGACGGCGCGGCCCGGCGAGGGGTGGCAGGGCGGGGTGCGCCGACCGGCCGCCGCGCGTGCGTCCGGCGGGCACTATCAGCCACTCCCGGCGGCGTGCGCCCGGCTTCCGGCCGATCGGGCCCGAACGGGGTTGACGGCCAAATTGGTCTATGCCACTTTCTGATCGCGCGGCCCGCCACCTCCTCCCCCATGCTCCCCCGAGGTGACCCGGGCTCCCCTCCGCCGGTGCCGCGCACCGTCCCCCACCGCAGGAGAGGAACCCCCATGAAGAACGGAACGACCACCCCGCGCCCACGCGTCCGGGCGGCGCTCGCCGCCGCCGTCGCGGCCGGGCTCGGCGTCGGCGCACTGACCGCCCTGCCGGCGGCCGCGGCGGGCGACGCCGTCACGGTGCAGTACCGCAACGGCGGCAGTGGCGCCTCCCAGGCCGCGCCCTGGCTCAAGGTGGTCAACACCGGCTCCACGGCGGTCGCGTTGAGCCAGGTGAAGGTGCGCTACTACTTCAGGGCGGACAGCGCCCCGGCCGCCTACTCCTTCGCCTGCGACTGGGCCGTGAAGGGCTGCGCCAACGTGACCGGCACCTTCGGCACGATCGTCGAGCCGGGCGCGCCCGCCGACCGCTACCTGGAGATCGGCTTCACCACGGGCGCCGGCTCGCTGGCCCCCGGCGCCGACAGCGGGGACCTCCATCTGCGCTTCCACCGCACCGGCTGGCTCCCGCTCGACCAGGGCGACGACTACTCCTTCGGGCCGGCCCAGACCGCGTACGCGAACTGGTCCAGGGTCACCGCGAGCGTGAACGGGGTCGCGGTGTGGGGCACCGCCCCCGTCGGCAACACTCCCGGACCGACCACGCCCCCCGTCGGCGCCGCGCTGTTCGACGACTTCGACTACACCGGCCACACCGACCCGGCGATCGGCGCGCACGGCTGGAACGTGCGCTCCGGCGGCGGCGGGCCCGGGGTCTCCGGCGCGACCTGGGCGCCCGAGAACGTCTCCTTCGCCAAGGAGGGCGGCAACTCGGTGATGACCCTGCGGACCACCACCGCAGGGACCGGCGAATCCACCCGGCAGACCGAGTTCCACAGCCGGGCGCAGAAGTTCAGGAACGGCACCTACGCGGCCCGGGTCCGCTTCGCCGACGCGCCGGTGAGCGGCCCGGACGGCGACCACCTGGTCCAGAGCTTCTTCGCGATCAACGACCTCAAGGCCCCGATGGCCGACGACTACGCCGAGTACGACTTCGAGTACCTGCCCAACGGCGGCTGGGGCGAGCCCGCCGACGTCTTCTACGCCACCTCCTGGGAGACCTACGGCCCCGACGGCGCCGACAACCGGCACACCGCGGTCCGGGCCGGCTACGCGGGCTGGCACGACCTCGTCCTGACCATCGACGACGAGGCCGTCGTCTACTACGTGGACGGCGCCGAGTTCGCCCGGCACGAGGCGCGCTTCCTCCCGGAGCGGCCCGTGGCGATCCACTTCAACCAGTGGCTGACCGACTTCGCCGGTCTGGACTCGACGACCCCGCGCGCCTACGAGGAGAGCGTCGACTACGTCCTCCACGTCAAGGACCGGGTCCTGACCCCCGCCCAGGTCGGCGCCGCCGTCACCGCCTACCGGGCCGCCGGCACGACCTTCACCGACTCGGTCCCCGCCACCCCCTGACCCGCCGTCCGGCTGCCGGACGCGGTCGGGCCCGGGGCGGCGAACCGCCCCGGGCCCGTTCCGGCGGGATCAGACCGCCGAGGTGTACGCGGTGAAGAAGCGGCCCGGGACCGGAGAGCCCCCGCCGTTGAAGCAGATGGTGTAGAGGCTCACCGTCCCCGAGCTGCGGTTCCACGGCAGGGCCAGGCCGCACCAGTCGGGACCGGGCCCGAAGGCGGTGGCCTGCGCGGTGTCCGAGGGGACGCCCACGTTCGGGAGCGTGACGGTGTAGGGCACCGATCCGGCGAGCGTGTTGGCCGGGCCCGTCGAGTTGAAGTTGCCGCCGGGGGGCAGGCCGCCGTTGAACCACAGGTAGCCGAAGCGGTTCGGCGGGAACGCCGGCCCGTGGACCGCCCGCTTCAGGGAGTAGCTCAGCGTCCACCGCGTGTCGTACGGGGCGTTCGCCGCGTTGAAGCAGGCGACCACGACCGTCTGGCCGGACGAGGCGGGTGCCCAGTCGGCCACCTTGCAGCGCGCGCCCTGGGCCGCGTCGACGGCGGTGACCTCGATGTTCCCGTCGTAGCCGGCCGAGCCCAGGCCGGGGAGCCATGCCTTCCAGATGCCGGAGCCGCTACCGCCCCAGCTCACCGCGTTGGTCGCGCCGGTGGAGTTGTACTGGGTCAGCACCGCCCCGGTGGAGTTGGAGTAGACGTAGCCGTAGCCGCCGCCGGGCGGGGACGGCGTGCCGCTGCTGGTGGTGTAGAGCACGGTGAAGAGGGTGTTGGCGGGCGCCCCGCCGGGCCTGTAGCAGGCCACCGCGACGTCCTGGCCGGTGCCGGCCGAGCCCCAGCCCTTGATCTGGCACCAGTTGCCGGTCCGGCCGACGGCGGTGGCGTGGGCGATGCCGCCGGGGCCCGCGATCAGCGGGAAGTGCACGACGTAGGAACCGACGCCGGTCTGGTCGACCTTCACCGGGTTGGTGGCCGGCGAGGGCCAGTTGCCCCACTGACGGGTGGTGTCCGGGACGTACCCGGGCGGCGGGGTCGGGTTGTCGAGGAACGCGAAGCCCCACCGGTCCGGCACGGCGGCGTGGGCCCGGCCGGCCGCCGGAAGGCTGGCGCCGACCAGCGCGGCCAGCACGGCGAGGACGAGCAGGACGGCGCGGACGGGTCTGAACGACGGTGCGACGGTGCCGACGTGCATGGGCGTACCCCCTGGGTGGTGAGGAGTGACGGGCGGCCTGCGCGGTGCTGCCTGCACTGCGGGCCCGTTCCCGGTCGCCGGGTCGGGCTGCGGCCGACGGGACGGCCGGCCCACGGGCGCGGCGGTACCCGGCCTCGGCCGGCAGTGTCGGGGGTCAGGCCCGACGGCGCTCACATCGTAGGGGGGGCGCCATCCGGCGGCACAGACCTCCGGCATGGGCCGCCGGGTGCGTTGTCGGCCGATCACGGGCCGGCCGCGGCGGCCCCTCCCGCACCCTCCGTCCCCACAGCCCCACCGGCCCGCGCCGTGCGGCGCCCCGTGGCCGGCCGCCACCGGCACACCCGCCCGCGCCGTCCCCCCGCGCCCCACCACCACTCCGGCGTCCCGCGCCGGCGCGCCCGGCCCGGGCTCCCGGACGTGGCCGGAAACGGACGGCCGCCGGGGCGCCGGGCGCGGGCGGCGCCCGCGCCCGGCGGAGCGCGACGGCAGCCGGTGCGCCCCGCCGCTCGGGCCACCAGCACACCGGAATCGGGGCCGTGGCGCGTTGTCGTCGGCGGCACGGCCGGCCCATTGACCGCGTCCCTCCCCGGACGGTTGGCTCGGTACCGGCCGACCGCCGGGGGGCGGGCCGCGCTCGCCCGCCGCAGCGGGCCGGACGCGGCGAGGCACGGACGAGGGAGGGACCTCACCATGACCGGCACACCCGGCACACCCGGCACGGACCGTGCGGACCGCACGGGCGGGACGGCCCGCGGCGCACGCCCGGGCCGGCGGGCCGGCGCGGCCGCAGCCCTGCTCGCCGCCGT
>NZ_JBEXNT010000032.1:0-72717 GCF_040611255.1 Kitasatospora sp. NPDC002965
CACGTGGTGCGGGTCGTCGCCCCTCTCCGTCGCCCCGGGCGGCGGCTGCCGCCGCCCGGCCGGCCGGCCGGGGGATCTCCGCCCCACGGTGCTCACCCACCATTTCACGACATCTGATTGTTGACTTCTGTTTCTTTGTGTTCGAATATGAACCCGAGGCTTGCTCAGTACGGGTAGCCGAGACAGGCCCTGCAGGGAAGGAAGCCATGATCAAGACCTCGGACAAGCTCGCGGACGGCCGCGAACTCCTCTACTTCGACCAGGACGACGCCACTCCCCGAGCCCGCTCGGTCGACCTGCGTCCCCTGGAGCCGGCGGCGAGCCTGTCCGAGATCCGCAGGGACCCGCTCACCGGGGACTGGGTGACCATCGCCGCGCACCGGCAGGCCCGCACCTACCGTCCGCCCGCGGACGAGTGCCCGCTCTGCCCCTCCCGCGACGGCCGGCTCAGCGAGGTGCCCGCCTCGGACTACCAGGTCGTCGTCTTCGAGAACCGCTTCCCCGCCCTGGCCACCGGCGCCGACCCCGAGCGTCTCGGCCACCCGGTGGCCAAGGCGGAGCCGGGCGCCGGGCGCTGCGAAGTGGTGTGCTTCACCGCCGACCACGGATCGTCGTTCGCCGACCTGACCGAGCCCCAGGTCCGCCTCGTCCTCGACGCGTGGACGGACCGGACCGCGGAACTGTCCCTGCTCCCCGACGTCAGGCACGTGTACATCTTCGAGAACCGCGGCGCCGAGATCGGCGTCACCCTCGCCCACCCGCACGGACAGGTCTACGCCTTCCCGTTCGTCCCGCCGCGCACCGCCCGCATGATCGAGCAGGCCGACTGGCACCGCGTCACCACCGGCCGCAACCTCTTCGAGGACGTGCTGGCGGCCGAACGCGCCGATCCGGTACGCGTGGTGCTGGCCGGTGAGTACTGGACGGCGTTCGTTCCGTTCGCCGCCCGCTGGCCCTACGAGGTGCACCTCTATCCGAACCGGCGGGTCGCCGACCTGACGCACCTGAACGAGGCGGAGCGCGCCGAGTTCCCCGGCCTCTACCTGGAACTGCTGCGCCGCTTCGACCGCCTGTTCGTCGAGGCCGAGAGCGGCGGACAGACCGCGCCGACGCCGTACATCGCGGCCTGGCACCAGGCCCCGACCGTCGGTGCCCCCGAACTGGCCCTGCATCTGGAGCTGTTCACGATCCGCCGCACGGCCGGCAAGCTCAAGTACCTCGCCGGTGTGGAATCGGGGATGGACGCGTTCGTCAACGACGTGTCGCCGGAGGCCGCCGCGCAGCGTCTGCGGGAGGTCTCGTCATGAGCAGGCACCTGGTCACGGGCGGCGCCGGCCGTGTCGGCCGGACCCCGCGCCGCCCGAACCCGGACGACGTCGTCGCCGATGCCCGGGCCTTCACCCCGAGGCGGAACACCGAGAGGCAGCAAGCCCGATGAGCCCGGTACGCACCCCCGGCAGCGCGACGGCCCCCGCCCGGACCGGGGTCTGGGCCGCCCCCGGCCGGGTCAACCTGATCGGCGAGCACACGGACTACAACGACGGGTTCGTCCTGCCGATCGCGCTGCCCCAGGCGGCCCGCGCCACCGTCCGCCCCCGCGCCGACCGGGCTCTTCGCCTCTACAGCGAGCAGGGCGACGGCCGGACCGTCGAACTGGACATCGACGCCCTCTCCCCCGGCGGCGTGGACGGCTGGGCCCGTTACCCGGCCGCCGTCGTCTGGGCGCTCCGCGAGGCCGGATGCGCGATCGGCGGTGCCGACGTACACATCGACAGTGACGTGCCGACCGGCGCCGGCCTCTCCTCCTCGGCAGCGATCGAATGCGTCGTGGCAGCCGCCTACAACGACCTTCACGATCTCGGGCTGACCAGGAGGGAACTGGCCCGGATCGCCCAACGCGCGGAGAACGCCTTCGTCGGCGTCCCCTGCGGGATCATGGACCAGATGGCCTCGGTGTGCGCCCGGCAGGGCGAGGCGCTGTTCCTCGACACGCGTGACCTGTCCGCCCGTCACGTCCCGCTCGACCTGGAGGGCGCCGGCCTGCGGCTCCTGGTCATCGACACCCGGGTCAAGCACGACCTCGCCGACGGCGAGTACGCGAAGCTGCGGGCCGGCTGCGAGCGGGCCTCCGCCCTGCTCGGCCTCCCCGCCCTTCGCGACCTCACCCCGGACAGGCTGCCGGCGGCGCTTGATCGCCTGCCGGCCGAACTACGCCCGCTCGTACGCCACGTGGTGAGCGAGAACGCGCGCGTCGAACAGGCCGCCGCCCTCCTCCACGAGGGCTACCTCCACGCACTCGGCCCGATCCTGACCAGCGGACACGCCTCGCTGCGCGACGACTTCGGCGTCTCCTGCCCGGAGACCGACCTCGCCGTCGAGGCCGCCGTCGACGCCGGCGCGCTGGGCGCCCGGATGACCGGCGGCGGCTTCGGCGGCTCGGTGATAGCGCTCGTCCCGGCCGACCGGGCGCCCACCGTCACCACCGCGGTCGAAACCGCCTTCCGACAGGCCGCCTACACCGCTCCCCGCGCCTTCACGGCCGTCCCTTCGTCCGGCGCCCGCCGCATCGTCTGAGCCTCCCCGAAGGGCTGCCCCCCTGGCGGCGACGGCCGGCCGGTCCCCGCGCGCCGCTCAGGCTGCCCCGGCGCGGCAGGACGTCGACCGGCGCGACCGCGTCCGGGCGGGCGCTCAGACGTGGGGCGTGAGGGGCCCTCCGGCCGTCCGCGACCCGCCCAGCGGAGCGAGAGTGCCGGCGGCGGCCGCCAGGACCTCGGCGAGCAGAGCCGCGGTGCGACTCGCCTCGTACAGCTGGTCCCGGGCATCGCGGGCGGCCCGGATGACGTCGAACGCCGCGTCGCCCACCGGTTCGGTGGCGGGCGCGATCCGGCCCGAGGCCTGCTCGCTGCTGAGGAAGGCCTCGACCTGGTCCAGCAACTCCGGCAGGCGCGCGGCGATTCCGGCGAGCGCAGCGACGGTCTCGGCCGCCTCGGCGGTGTGCAGCAGGCCCGGACGGCCACCCTGGGGAGCCGTACCGGCGGCACGCAGAAGATCGGCGGCCTCGGTGGCGAGGCGTACGACGGAAAGGTTCGGAGGGACGGGCTGGCTCATGGGTGGTCCTCCTCGACGGGGCGGTGGTGAGGGACCGTCACCGACGCTCCCTGGCACCGTCTTCCCCTTCGTCTCCGCGCCACACCACCCGAATTCTCGTCGGCCGGAGGGCGGTCCCCGGAGGGAAGCCGGCCCGCGGACGGGGGCCCGGCCGCGCGACGCGGCGACGGGTGCGGCGCGGCAGCCCGTCATTCCTCAGAGCGCCGCCAACTCCTCCAGCACCACGGCGGTCCCGGCAGGCCGGGAGAACATCGGCCAGTGGCCGGTGGGCAGTTCGCGCAGCTCCCACTCGGGGCCGGCGAGCGGGGCGAAGTACGGCTCCCCGGAGGCGATCATCGCGCGGATCTGCTCCAGCGGGAACGAGCAGGAGACGAGCGCCTTCGGCAGGGCCTGTCCGCCGCCCGTGAGCCGCAGCGGTTCGGTGAAGACCCTGACCGGCACATCGGTGGCGCGCGCCCGGATGTCGTCGAGGGTCTCCCGGTCCAGGCCGTCCAGGCTTGCGCCGCTCGCCGCCAGTTCGTCCCAGGGAGGCATCGGGTGCCGCCAGCCGCCGACCAGGGACGCTTCGGCGCGGGCCCGGTAGGCGGGTTCCCAGAGGTCGCACAGGGCGGCGCCGTCCGGGAGCGGCCCGCTGTCGAGGTAGACGACCCGCCGGATCCGCCCGGGCAGGCGGTCGGCCGCGCCGGTGGCCGGGGCGCCGCCGCCGCTGTGCGCTACCAGGACGACCTCCCGGAGGTCCTCGCGGACCATCAGACCGGTCAGATCGGCGATGTGCGTCTCCAGCCCGACCTCCGGTCCGGCCTCGCCCGCACGCTCGGCCAGGCCGGTCAGACTCACCGGGTGGACGGTGTGCCCGGCGGCGCGCAGCGGCGCGGCGACCGCGTCCCAGGCCCAGGCACCGAGCCAGAAGCCGGGCACGAGTACGAACGTGCTCATGGCGTCCTCATGGAATGTCGCCCCACCTTCCCGTGAGGGTCGAAGCTGATCATCCGCAGGGCCGGCGCGCCCGGTGGGGGCGCCGCCGACGCCAGGGTAGCGGGCGCGGGTGCCGCGAAGGCCGTCCGACAGGCCCGCAGATTCCACCATCCTTACCGGCTAGGAGAGTTCGTTCTGACCGGTCGTCAACCTCGGTCCGTCCGAGGCCCTCACGCCGGCCGCCCGGCGGCCCCGCACCGGCGGGTGCCCACTTCCACCGAAAAGCCCCGTCACCGAGGGCGGGGCCAGTAACCTCTCGTGCATGGACGACTACATGTTTGTGCATGTTCCTTCAGATTTGTGGGAGTTGCTGAAGGCGGCGGACTTCGACGAGGTCGAGACGAACACCCGATCCGCCGACCAGTGGTCGTCGGTGATCCAGGCCGTGCTGTCCGTCGGCCAGGAGGGACTCGACGTCTCGGCCGACCTGGTGGGCGTCTACCTCGCGCGCGAGCAGATCGCCGACTTCGCCCGCCGCACCGCGGCGTGGTTCGGCTTCCGCGTCCCCGCCCCCCGCTCCGGCGAGGGAACCACCGGCCCCGGCGCGGCGCCGCTCGTCTTCACGATCACCACGGGCCCGCCGGGCAGCGAGGTCCGCATCGAGATCCGCTCGACACCCGGTCCCGACGGCGCCCCGGTCCTGGACGCGACCGCCCTCGTCAACACCCTCGTGGCCGCCATCGAGACGCCGTCGCCGGCGGCGCCCCGGAGCACCGGTTCGCCCGCAGCCGGCTGATGGGCTTCTTCGCCTCCCGCCGCACCGCGGAGTACGAGAAGGTCACCGAAGCCGTCCGGGAGTTGCAGCGCCTGGGACGGCGGGAGGGGACCGCCGCCGCCGCGGACGGTTCCTGGAAGCTCATGCGTCACTGCTTCGACAGAATGGCCCGCGGCAGGGCGTGGTACGCCCCGATGACCCTCCGCTCCGCCCAGGTCTCCTTCGGCATGCACGCCGAACTGGGGCAGTGGTTCGTCGCGGCCTGCAGCAGCCTGTCGTTCGCCGCGGCGGTCGCCCTGATGGACGCGGAGTGCACCCGACAGGGGACACCGTTCCCCGAAGAGGTCCTCCCCGACATGCAGATGATGGCGGAGATGTCGGTGGACGTCGCCCACCGCGCACAGGTGCCCCTCGTGGGCTACCTCGTCGCGGAGGCCCTCACCGGCCTGCAGATGGGTGACCGCACCATCGTTCGCGAGGCGACGGACCTACTCGGCGCACAGAACACGGTGGAGCGCCTGCGCGCGCTCCGACACGACGTGGGACACGCCCGCAAGCAGGCGCGGCTCGCCTCGAAGACCACCGGTATCGACACGGTCGCGGCCCTGCGGGTCATGGCCGACGCCATGCTGGCCGACGACCTGGACAAGGCTCTCGACAGGCTCGCCAAGGGCCACCTGCTCTCCGGCTCCAACACCGCGTCCGCCCTCCTCGCCTCGGTGATGACGGCCCGCTCCGTCGTCTACGTGGCACCGGGGGCGGTCGCCGGTGCGGCGATCCGCCTCAACGCGCCGGGGACGGGCCGCGACCTGTGCGAGAGCGTCGCACTGCCCGGTCTGCGGGCCACCACCGTCCGGGACCGGCTGGACACGCTGGGCGCGCGGCTGGCCGTACCCGCGCGGGGAATCCGCGATCGGGCGGTCCGGGACGTGCACGCCTTCGTGCGCGAGGCCGTGTGGGAGCCGCTGCTCGGGGCCTGGCCTGACCTCGTGGGGGCGCGGGTCGCCCTGGTCCCCCTGGGCGAGAGCGCACGGCTGCCCCTCTACACGGCGCCGGCGGACGACAGCGGCATCCCGGCCTGCGGCCTCATGGATCTCACCGTGGCCCCCTCGGGCAACGCCCTGATGTTCGCGAGCGCCTGGCCGCGGCCCTCCAGGCTCGATCCCCTGGTGGTGGCCGACCCCTGGTTCGAGGACGGCGAGGGATTCGGCCCGATGCCCTTCACCGTGCCGGAGGCCCGCCAGGTGGCGGCGGCCCACGGTGTCGAACCCCTGCTCTACCGTCAGGACGCGGACACCACCGACGGCGACGGCGACGGCGACCGTGACGACGGTGAGGGTGAGGGTGAGGGTGAGCGGCTGAACGGTCCCGGCGGGTCCCCGGCTCCCCCGGGCGCTCGGAAGGGCGGGGCCGCAGCACCGGAGCTGGCAGGGCTGCTGACGTCGGCCAACCTCATCCACCTCGGCGGCCACGGCGTCCTCGACCCGACCCGCCCCCTGGACTCCGCCGTCCTGCTGGGCGAACGCCTTCCGCTGTCCGCGCTCCTGGGCCACGACCTGCGACGGGGGACGACGGTCGTGCTCTCGGCCTGCCACCTGGCCGGCATCGGCACGCGGACGCCCGGCGAGCAGCTCGGCTTCCCCGCCGCGATGCTCGCCATGGGGGCGAGCACGGTGGTCGCCGGGCTCTGGGCCATCCCCGACTCCGAGGAGGCCGTCACGTTGATGACCGGATTCCACCGGGACCTCGCACGGGGGACGTCCCCGTCGGCCGCGTTCGGCCGGGCCGTGGCCCGCGCCGCCGCCGACGGTGCCCGCCCGACCCTCTGGGGGGCGTTCACCCACTTCGGCGCCTGACGACCGCCGGCAGAAGCAGGTGAGCCGAGGCACGGACGACGGCCCGAGTCTGAACGCCCCCCGAGGGGCCAACTCCCCGGGTCGACGTGCTGAGGCCGCGTCAGTCCGCTGCGGACGGCCGCGCGGCCACCGCCTCGACACCGGCGGCGCGCAGGCGGTGGACGAGAAGCGTCATCTCGGGCATCGTCCCGGCGAACAGGCCGGCGCGGATCTGCTGAAGCGTCCTTCTCGCCCGTGCCAGCTCCCCGCCGAACTCGGCACGAAGGACCTTCATCACGAGGACCGCACTGGCGCCGCCGTCGCCGAGGGACCGGGCGGATCCGGCGGCAGCTTCCGCATCCCCTCCGGGCACAAGAACGGCAGCATCACCGGAACGTCCGTGTACTTGGCGTACACCGACGACAACTGCCAAGACTCGACGACCGGCCCGCGCCGACGTGCGGCGAACGCCCGTGGCGGCACCCACCCCCGTGCGCGTCCACGCCGACCCCGGCCGGGGGCCGCACCCCGACCGGGGGCCGCACCCCGGCCTCGGTCGCGGCCTTCCTGCTACTAC
The DNA here is from genome assembly GCF_040611255.1 of Kitasatospora sp. NPDC002965. Taxonomy (NCBI): domain Bacteria; kingdom Bacillati; phylum Actinomycetota; class Actinomycetes; order Kitasatosporales; family Streptomycetaceae; genus Kitasatospora; species Kitasatospora sp. NPDC002965. The sequence goes on from NZ_JBEXNT010000032.1 coordinate 7,211, forward strand.
CCTTTCAACGCCCGACGAAGGGTGCAGTTGACGAGGGGGCAGGGCCTTGGACGTATCCGAAGGGACTGTGGTCGCCGGCCGCTACCGGCTGGCCGAGCGGCTGGGCGGCGGCGGCATGGGCGAGGTGTGGAAGGCCCGGGACCAGCGGCTGCACGTCGAGGTCGCGGCCAAGCGCCTGGTCCTGGACCCGTACGCCACACCCGAGGAACGCCGGACCGCCCTGGCCTACGCGGTGACCGAGTCACGTCACGCTGCTGCGCTGCGGACGCACCCCAACGTCGTCGCCGTCCACGACGTGGTCGAGGACGAGGACGGGATGCCGTGGACGGTGATGGACCTGGTCTCCGGGCGCTCCCTGGCGCAGGCCCTCACGGCGGGCGAGCGCCTCGGACCCGACCGTGCCGCGCTGATCGGCCTCCAGGTGCTGTCCGCCCTGGCCGCGGCGCACGCGATAGGCATCGTGCACCGGGACGTGAAGCCCGGAAACATCATGCTGGCCGACGACGGCCGCATCCTGCTCGTCGACTTCGGCATCGCCAGGCACCACGAGGACACCAGGATCACCCGGACGGGCATGGCGGTCGGCACCGTCGAGTACATGGCTCCCGAGCGGTTCGACGGCGCCGACGGGCCGGCCGGTGATCTCTGGGCCCTGGGCGTGACGCTGTACGAGGCCGTCGGGGGCGGATCGCCGTTCCGCCGCGAGTCGATGATGGCCACCATCCGCGCGATCGGCATGGACGACCCCCCGCCGCCGGCCTCGGGCGGCCGGCTGGCCGGGCCCATTCTGCGCCTGCTGGACAAGGACCCTCGGAGCCGCCCCACCACCGACCAGGCGGCGGCGCTGCTGGAGGGCGACCGGGCTTCGGGCACCGTGCCCCTGGCGCGTGCCGGCGGGCATCCACCCACGCAACCGGTGACGGCCGGTCCGCTGTCGGCGGCCCGGCCCCCGCTCACCGCCACGCAGGAGGAGTTGTACGACCGCGCCGTGCGGATCGCCGAGTCCATCGACGACCCGGAGGAGCGAGCCGCCGCGTTCGTCGCGGTGGGCCTGGCCGCTCCGTGGCTCGGCGACGAGATCACGACGCGGGTGGCCGTGGAGGACCGCGCTCCCACCCTGATGGCACTGGCCTGCCGCACGGACGATGCCGGCCTGGCCCGACGTCTGCTCGAACGGGCCGAGGCGATCGTCGCTCCGACCACCGCCGCCGATCAGGACGTCACGCGGGATTGGTCGTCCGTCCATGCGCTGAGCAAGGCCGCGGGTCTCCTGGCCGGGGCCGACCCCGGCTTCGCACGTCAGCTGATGGGGCGGGTCGAGTCGGCTGCCCGCGACCTGCGCCCGGACCCCGACTACGTGTTCGCCCTGCCGGAACAGCTGGTGGAGATCGCCAAGGACGGCCACGACGCCGATCCGCACGCCTCCCGGCGCCTGATCAACCTCGCCGAGCAGCGCGCGCTCGACCTCGCCGAGCAGGAGGACAGAAACCTGGCGTTGCAGTTGGTCGGTGAAGCGGTGGCCCCGGTCGACCCTGACCGGGCCGAACGGCTCATCGGCATGATCACCGAACGGCACGTCCAGGTCTCCGCCTGGGAGCACGCCGTCGAGGCCGCGATCACCGCCGACAGCCGGCACGTGCCCCACCTCATCGACACGGCCGAGCTGGCCCTCGTCGGACCGGCGCCGACCGCAGGACCGGCCCCCGTCGCAACACCGGTGGACGCTGCCGCGTCGCCGCTCCGGGACGAGGAGCAGCCGTCGGGTGGGTGGTGGCGGCGCAAGACGCGTCGGGCCCATCCGGCGGACGCCGACGTCGAGGTGCGGGAACGGGAGGCTCCGGCGGACGCGGACGCCGCCGGCGATCTTGTGGGCATCGCCGTCGCTGCCGCCGCAGCCGACGTGCCCCGGGCCGAGCGCCTCGCGGCCCGGATCACCCACCAGGCCGCCCGGACCACGGCCCTGACCGGCATGGCACGTCAGGTGGCCGCCTCCCGCCCCGACCAGGCGCGGAGTTGGCTCGTGGCCGCCCACCGGTCGGCGCTTCTGGTCCCGAGTGCCCACGGCCGCCGGACCAAAGCCTTGGGAGAGGTCGCCGCGGCGGCCTCGGACATCGACCCCGAGTTGGCGGTTCGGATCACCGAACGCCTCCTCCCCGACCTCGGGGACCGCGAGCAGGTGTGGACCCTGGCGCTCCTCGCCGAGCACATCGCTGCCGTCGACCCCGCTCAGGCGATCCGGCTCGTCGACCGGGTCGAGGGCCACCGCGACACCCGGACGAGGCCGCTGGACGGGGTACAACGGCACGCTCTCGCAGAGGCATTGGCCATCGCCGCCGCGACGCTGGTCGACACGGACCCCCAGCAGGCGAAGAGCCTGATCCGGCGGGCCCGGCGGACCGTCCACCAGCCGTCCGCGGTCGAGGAGTACGTCGATCAGACGTGGTGGCCCCTCAAGGCCCTGGCCGGCAGGAATCTGCACGCGGCCGAACAACTCATCGACCAGCTACCCCACTCCGACCAGGATCCGCTACTGGTCGACATCGTCTCGACACTCGCCGCCACCGATCCTTTCCGCGCCGAACAGACGGCCCACCGAATCACCGATGACACCCTCCGAAAGCGCGCCCTGGTGGGGGTCACACTCTCGATGGCAGTCGGCGCCCGAGTCACACGACAGCACTGACCCCGGTGTCCAAACGCAACGCCGGGAAGTGGAACGGCCTCGCCAGTCGTGCCGACGTGGCCACCTGTTAGCCTGCGCGGATGGACGATCTGGGACCCGTGGCCTGGCCGCCCGAGCCGATCAGGACCGAGAGGCTCGTACTCCGTGAGCCCGAGAGCCGGGACCGTGCGGCGTTCATCGAGCTGCTCGCCTCCCCGGAGGTGCACACCTACCTCGGCGGCCCCAGGCCACGTGACGAACTCCGGCGCGAACTCCCCGGGACGCCCGAGCGGCGGCCCGGGAGCTTCGTCGTCGATCTCGACGGATCGATGATCGGTCAGATCCTGCTCAGGAGAGCAACGGGGCACCGGCGCCCGGCTGCCGCGGGGAAAGCCGATCTCGGCTACCTGTTCCTCCCGCGGGCGTGGGGATTCGGGTACGCCGCCGAGGCATGCACGGCGGCACTCGACTGGCTCGCCGGCGCGCTTCCCGGCGAGCCGGTGGTGCTCACCACCCAGAGCGCCAACCTCGGCTCGATGCGTCTCGCGGCGAAGCTGGGTTTCGCCGAGGTGGAGCGGTTCGAAGCCTGGGGCGCCGAGCAGTGGCTCGGTATGCGGTAGCCGGTCGCGCCGTCCACACACGCGCGGCAACGGTGACCTGCCGGAGCCTCGGGTTCCCATGATCCCCCCGCCGGCCGTGCCGTACCGCCTGGTCGGCTCCTTCCCCTGAACAGTGGCCGTTCGGCGGGGTGCTTCGCCCTTGACCGGCCCAAGGACCCGATCACCGCCGCCCGGGGGTGACCGCGGGCGTACTCGACCGGCCCGGCGCCGCATTCAGCCCGGCGCCCCGCGCTTGCCGCTTGCCGCTTGCCGCTTGCCGCTTGCCGCTTGCCGCTTGCCGCTTGCCGCTTGCCGCTTGCCGCCAGGATCCCGCCCGCGAGCATGCCACTCGGCGCAACCGACCCGGACACCCCCGCAGTCCGAAACCTCGTCGGGCATCCGACCATCCGATCGGGTGATTCCGGCGACGGCTGCACCCGGCGCGGACCTCTCGCCCGCGAGGCCGCCCGCAGCCGCCTCGAACCCGGCCGGGGAGAGGCGCTCGAACGGGCGATCGCCGCCTGCGTGCTGGCTCCGCCGCCCTGACCCGAGCCCTCCGCGGCCAGGTGCGGCATGCCGGGGCCACGCCGGGACTGTGCTCGAAAAGTCCCCGTTCGACCCGGGCTCGCCCGGAGGAAATCCGCTTGAACGCCGCACTCGAACAGCACCATCATCAGTCGCCTCCGCGCACAACGGGCCGACCAACTCGACCTCCTGAAAGCTGACTTACCGCGCCCCGCACCAGCGGTCGACCTGGCGTGCTCGAACACCACCGGCGTCCGGACCTCCGGCCCGACCTGCCCCGCCTGCCCCGCCTGCCCGCCCGCCCTGCCTGCCCGCCCGCCTACCCGCCCGCCCGCCCGCCCGCCCGCGACAGCGAGGAGCATCTCCAGTGATCGACTTCGACGTACTCACGGAACTGGCCGCCCGCGAGGGCACCGAACGGATCGGCGTCGGCGTCGTGGTTCGCGACGCCTCGGGACGGATCCTGATGATCCGCCGGGCCCCGCACGCCGTCCCGCCGGGCCTGTGGGAGTACCCGGCCGGCAGCCGGGAGGACGGCGAGACCGTGCCGGCCGGCGCGGCGCGCGAACTCGCCGTCGCGACCGGGCTCACCGGCGTGCCGCTGGAATTCGCCCGGAGCCTGGACCTCACCGACCGACACGGCCGACGCCTGCGGCAGTTCGTCTTCACCACCGTCGTACCGGACGGCACCACGGTGACCCTCTCCCCCGACCACGACGAGCGCCTATGGGCGAGTGCGGACACCCTGCCACCGGCCGAGGACGGACAGCGGGAGGTCATCGACTGGCTCGTCCGTCGCCTGGCGATCCCGGGATGGCGACCGGTCGGCGGCTACGTCACCACCATCGCCCGGCCCACGACCTACGGCAGTTTCCTGATCACCGACCCGCAGGGCCGCGTCCTCGGAATGCGCTCGACCATCAACCCCACCGTGTGGAACTTCCCCGGCGGCAACGTCGAGCACGGGCGGACGCCGTTCACCACCGCGCTGATCGAGACCGCGGAGGAGACCGGCCTCGACCTCACCGAGGAGAACCCCGAGGTGATCGCATGCCGACGCCTGGTCGCCGTCGTCCACGAACAGGCCGGCACCGACTACCCGGTGCCGGTCTGCGGCTACGTCTTCGACGGCGGTGTCCTCGGCGAGGAACAGCAGGCGAGGATCCGGCTCGACCCGGCCGAGCACACCGAGTGGCGGTTCGAGACCGCCCACGACTGGCACGCGCTCATGGAGCCCGACCACTACCAGCGACTCCTGCAGGTACTGCGCGCCCACCGCTCCGGCGTCCCCCTGTACCTGGAACGGCCGGTGCCGGAGCACGAGTTCGAGGGCGTGATGGTCTTCGTCACCGACGCTCGGGGCAGGCTGCTGATGCACCATCGCGACGACAAGGAGGGCATCGCCTGGCCGGGCTACTGGACCCCGATCGGCGGCTGGCGCGAGGGAGGGGAGACCCCGGAGGAGACCGCCGCGCGCGAGGTCGGCGAGGAGGCCGGGATCACCGTCTCCGGGCTACGGGCCGTACCCGGTCCGCACCACCACCTCGTGCACCCGCTCACCCGCGTCCTGCACGCCGTCTGGGACGGCCCCGAGACGGATCTCCGGCTGGGCGACGAGGGCCTCGCCGTACGCATGGTCCCCCTCGCCGAGGTGCCGTCCCTCAAGGTCCCGCCCTACCTGCGGCACTACCTGCCGCTGCTCGCCGCCGCGGCCGGTCTGCCGTCCGGGAAGCCCGCGTGAACCCGCTCGACGACACCCGTCACCCGGCCGCCGCCGTACCCAGGGCCTCCGGAACCGACCCGCTGACCCTGGTCGTCGGCGTTCACCTGGTCCTGGTCGAGGGCGCCACAGTACTGCTCGGTCGGCGCCGCAACACGACCTACGCCGCCGGGATGTGGCACCTGCCGGCCGGACACATGGAACGGGGCGAACCGGTCACCGGCTCGATGTGCCGCGAGGCCGGGGAGGAGTTGGGCATCGCCGTCGCCGAGGGCGACCTCGTGCTCGTCCACACACTGCACCACCTCGACGCCGACGACGGCCGCAGCCGCCTCCAGCTCTTCTTCGGCGCCGCCCGCTACGAAGGGCAGATCCGGAACGCGGAGCCGCACAAGTGCGGGGCTCTGCGCTGGTGGCCGCTCGACGGGCTGCCGCACGACACCGTGCCTTACACCGTCCACGCACTCGGCGAGATCGGCCGCGGCCGCACGTTGTCGACCCTGGGGTGGGCGGTATGAGCGCCCCGCCGTCCCGGTCGACGCCGACCGGCTCCTTCGCGACACGGCAGGGCGGTGCGACCTGCCGGCCAGGAACTCCCGCGATCTCTCCGGCCGCCCGACGTCCGGCCGTCCGGTTGTCCGAAGACAGCGCCGACGGCACCGGCCCTCGTGGCCCGCAAGGCCCCGTCCCTTCTCGTCGAGGGTGTCGGGGCACGGCTCGGATACGCCCGCGCCGTTCTGGAGCTGGTGCGTCGACCCGCAGAAACCGTCGGAATCCCGCCCGTCGAACGTCCTTGGGAGGAAATGCTGTGGAGAGCCTGCGGCAGGCCGTGTCCGTGATCGCCCACGACCGGGCCCGCGGGGTGGTCGCGACGATCCGCTACGCGGTGAACAGTTGGAGCGCGACGCCCGCCTGGACGATCCCCGGCGGCAAGGTCGAGGTCGGTGAGCGTCTCGACGAGGCCGCCGCCCGCGAACTGCACGAGGAGACCGGCCTGGTGGTCACGCCCGAGGACCTGCGGCTGGTCCACACGATCCAGGTCCGCGAAGGCTGGGACGGCAAGGGGCCGTTCCTGCTGAGCGTGTTCCTCGCCACCGCCTGGAGCGGCGAGTTGAGCAACCCCGAGCCGGACAAGCACCTCGGCGTGGTGTGGGCCCCGGCCGGCGATCCGCCGCTGCCCATGTTCGCCACCTCCCACGCCGCCCTGACGCTGTACCTCTCCGGCGGGCGCGGCTTCTCCACCCACGGCTGGGACGGCGCGGACCACCCGCGTGGGCTGGTCGGGGCGTGAGGGCCACGGGCCACCACCGGCGACCACCCCGCCCCGACCGGCCCGGTGGTGGGGGGACCGGGCCGGCGCCGACGACCGGCCCGGTCCCCCGCCACCGCCCCTGCCCGACCGACCGACTCACAGGAGGAAGCACCGTGCCCCACCTCCCCGTTCGCCCCGCGGGCCCCGGCGACGCCGACGAGTTGCTGCGCCTACGCGTCGTGGTCCTCGACGGCGCCCAGCTCACCGACGAGTGGCGCCTCACCTTCCGTGACGACATGCGGGAGCGTCTCGGCACCGACCCGAACCTGCTCGCCTACGTCGTCCCCGCCGACGCGCACACGCTCGTCTCGTGTGCCATCGGGATCGTCTACCGCGGCTACCGCGGCCCCACCCACCCCGGCGGACTGTGGGGCCGCGTCCACACCGTGGCCACCGACCCCGCCCACCGACGGCGCGGCCATGCCCGCGCCGCCACCACCGCGCTCGTCGACGCCCTCAAGGAAGCCGGCTGCAGCTCGATCGAACTGCGCGCCACCGAGGCCGGCGCACCGCTCTACCACTCCCTCGGCTTCGGTCCGCTGGACGGCTACATGGCGCTGCGCCCCCGCCCGGACGGCCGGACCACGTGACCGCCTTCGACCTCGACGCCTACAACGAGCAGGCCCGAAACGGCCCTTGCTTCATCTGCTCGATGCTCGCCGGCGCCCCCGGATACGAGCACCGGGTCGTCTACGACGACGGCGTCCACATCGCCTTCCTCGACCGCTACCCCACCCTGCCCGGCAAGGTGCTGGTCGCCCCGCGCACCCACGTCGAGGACACCGTCGGCCACTTCACCGAGGACGAGTACCTCGCCCTCCAGCGCGTTGTGCACCGCGTCGCCACCGCGCTCGCCGCCACCGTGCCCACCGAACGCCTCTACGTGCTGAGTCTCGGCAGCAGGCAGGGCAACTCCCACGTCCACTGGCACATCGCCGCCCTGCCGCCGGGTGTCCCCTACGAGCAGCAGCAGTTCCACGCCCTGATGACCGAGGGCGCGGGAGTCCTGCCGCACGATCCCGAGCGGGACGAGCGCCTCGCCGCCGTCCTGCGCAGCCGGCTCCGACTCGACCACCCCGACCGCCAGAACCACCCCGACCACCGAGGAGCCTGACTCGTGCCTTTTGTCCCACCCGAGCAGTTCGTCCCCACGCTGCCTCACGGCGTCTCCTACGCCGGCGTGTTCTTCACCGACCGCCACGACCGGCCGCTGCTGCTCGAAGGGTCCATCGGCGGCAGAGGGGCGAACATGTGCGACGCCGCCCGCGCCGCACGCCCCGAACTGCTGGCAGTGCTGCTGGGCAGCGATCAACGATGTCCGGTTCGGACCACTCTCCATGGCAAGCCAACGAAACCGGATCACGTCGTCCTCGCAGAAGCAGATCGGACAGATCGAAAACGACCCAGGCCACATCTCCTCCTCAACATCGAGGACGAGATGACCACCACGGACAAGGACGGCGACTACTCACCAGGACTGTCTGCCCGGCCAGGGTGATCACCCGCAGACCGGCTCCCGGGAACAGCCACCTGATGGAGGGGGGCGACAACCTCCAGTCGTCGCTGACCGAACCACCCGTGGTGCAACGGCTACTATGCCGCGGTGACGACCACGCGAATACTGTCGATCGCCCTTCAGGACACCGGCCAGCCCCCGCTGCGTCCACTGCCGATCGAAGCAGCCGAACTGCTTCACGACCTTGACGCTCCGCCACGCCTGGTCGCCCATCTGCGAGCAGTCCACGACGTTGCAGGGCAACTCCTCGAATGGATCGCTGCACGCGACCTCGACCTGGGCATCAACCCGCAGGCCGTTCTCTTCGGAGCCGCCACCCACGACATCGGCAAGGTGCTGCACCCCGCCGAGTTGTCCGCTCCCGGCGCACAGCACGAAGAAGCCGGCCGTGGGCTGCTCACGGCCCGAGGCATCGATTCCGCCATGGCTCGCTTCGCCGGAACACACGCCGCCTGGACCGCCGAAGAGGCCGGGATGGAAGACCTCCTGGTCAGCTTGGCCGACAAGATCTGGAAGAACAAGCGGGTCCCCGAACTCGAAGATCTCGTCGTCGCCGGACTCGCGGTGGCGAGCGGAAGATCAGTCTGGGAGGAGTTCCTCGACCTGGACAGCGTGCTCGCTCGCATCGGTGACCAGGCAGATGAACGCCTCGCCTTCCAGATGTCCTACCCCACAGCCGGGAACGGCCGTCGACTGCCCAACCTTCCAGGCACGCTGACGACATGGTTCGCCGAGAACGACGCGGTCTTCTGCGCGCGTGGGATCACCGCCGAACTGCGGCACTCCCCAGAAGACGGCCGGCTCAAGAACAGCGCAAGGCTGACCGTCGAGGCCGGGAACCGGGTCATCCAGATCACCGTCTGGAGCAGCGGCGAGGCCGAACTCGACTACGCGGACCTCGGCAGTGGGGACAACCGTCCTGAGCACCGAGACCTCCAAGCCGACCAGGAACTCCACGCTCTCCTCACATCCGCGCTCGACTGGGTCGCACCTGTCGGCGTACAGGGGAAGGTGCTCAGCCACGTACAGGTGAACGTGCCCAGTTCTTGAGGTGATCTACTTCACCAGCCTCGACGACATGGTCAGACACCTCAAGGCCGCCGAGGCTGCCGGACGGCTGACCAGCAAACTCCGCACCTACCTGAGGCCGAACATCCTCGTGGTCGACGGAGTCGGCAAGGAAGTCCTCGCCACCGCCGTCCTCGACCGGCTCCTCCACCACTGCGACGTAATCTCCGTCAACGGTCCCAGCTACCGGCCGAAGAACCGACTCGCCGCCATCGAAAGGGACGCCGACGCGGCCTGACCGCTGAGACCTCGTATGCCGGAGGCTGTTTCACCAGTGTGGATGGAAGTCGTCCCAGAAGGCCTCCTCGGCTTGTTCGACTTGTTCGGCGGAGGTGAACCAGTGGGTGTCGAAGTGTCGCGCGAGGGAGTGGGGATGCTGCGGATCGGTCAGCATCCGGTGGACGAGTTCCGCCGAGGAGCAGTCGAACCGCTCCCAGGGATCCCACTTGTCGCCGCGAGCGAAGACCGGCCACTCGTCCGGGTCCGGATCCTCCACCAGCCAGCAGAACGAGTGCTCGGCCGAGGTCATCGCCCATTGGAGGAGCCCGATCGCAGGCCTGCTGGAGGGAGCGGGGCCGGCGAACTCGATAGGGTCGGTCATAATCAGGTCGAGGTTCAAGTACTTTGAGCCCGGCGCGCAGAGTTCGAGGTTGTCGTCGAAGGTGCCCGCACCGAAGGTCTCGGCCAGCAGCTTGTAGTCCCGGGGAAGGCGAAGGCCCAACTTTCGTTCCACCGACTCCCAGTCGACCAGCCGCCGGGGCCCTCGCCAACCGGTGAGTGCGGCCAGTTCCTCAGCCCACGACAACGCGGCGGGTCCCACCCGACCCGCAGGGGTTGGAGCTGCCACGGCGCTCACCACGGCAGTCAGACCTGGGGCAGCGTCGCCGACGCCTCTGAACAGGCCGACCCCAAGCCACCTCTGCCCCACGCTCCACCCATACATTTCGATGGCCTGGCCCGCGAGAACATCGGCCAGCGGTGGACCCGGCAGACGCCGGAGCGACGGATCCATGAACCCGTCCAAGGCCACGGGCTTGGGCGGCCCGAACCGCGACCTCAGTGCGGTCACGACCGCGTTCAGCTCAGCAGGTTCACGATCGCCGGCTGCGAGATCGACCAGCTGGTAACCCGGGACTCCTTGTCCACTCTCCTGGGCGGTCCCCTCGCCCGGCAGCGGCCTGGCCAAGAGTTCTTCGATCACGGCGAGATGAGCAGCACTGTCCACGGCAAGGAGTAAACCCCAGGGCGCGGACACTGCCCGCGGAGAGGCACAGAGATGGGAGCTACGGGCTGAGCACGTTCATCTGTACTTGGCTGAGCACCTTTGCTGAGTACGCGGACAGCACCAGACACGAACGGTTGATCACAAGGATTGGACACGACTCTGCGAACGGACGTCGACGACAACTGACGCGGACTCGAACGAAACCCCAGCTCAACGCCGCACAATGGGACACGCAGTCGCGGAACGTACACATCCGCGAACTCGCCGACCAGGGCCTCACCGTCATCCTCATCACCCACCGGCTCGCCGCCACCGCCGACGCCGACCTCATCTACGTCCTGCACGAGGGCCGGCTCTCCGAACAGGGCAGCCACGCCGAGCTGATGGCGGACCCCGACGGCCGGTACCGGGCCTCCTACCTCCTTCAGGCCGCCCAGTACGCCACCGCCGTCCCCCATCGGCGCAGCGGCGCCCACGATCAGGGCGAGCCGGCCCCGGATCCGGCCTGACCGTCACCGGGGGTGTCCGGACAGGGAGCGGCCGCACGATGCCGGGCGCGACGTCGGCGGGTCTCCTGCGTCCAGCGGGCGCGCCGGCCTCCGACAGCCGTGCCGGGGCGGCCCGCTGAACAGCCTGAACAGCCGCCGGGACAGCCGGCTCCTGTTTCACGCGGTCGGGCTCCCGGGCGGGCGGAGGGTCCGGCGGATGGCGTTGCGGAGCCAGTGGTGGGCCCTGTCGGCTGCATGGCGGGGGTGCCAGGCCATGCCGACGATCACGGGCGGCAGCGTCAGGGGAAGGTCGAGGAGGTGCAGTCCCAGGGCGACGGCGTCGCCGGTGAGGGGTGAGGGGGCCGCGCCGGGGAGTGCGGCAGGGACGAGGCAGACGATGTCGCTGCGGGCGGCGAGGATCATGGCGGCCAGGTGGCTGGGGAGGACGATGCCGACCCGCCGGTGAAGGTTCTGCTCGGCCAGGGCGGTGTCGAGGGGGCCGGTGAACCGGCCGCGGCGGCTGACCGCGACGTGGTGGGCGGCGGCGAGCCGGACCGGGGTCAGGGGTCCTTCGGTCAGCGGATGGCCGGGCCGGACGGCCGCCACCATGCGGAGGCTGACCAGCTCCTCGACCCTGGTCTCGGGGTCCACGTGGTCGATGGACCCGACCTCCAGGTCGATCCGGCCGTCGCGCAGGGCCGGGCCGGCCTCCAACTCCTCGGCCCGGAGCCGGAACGAGACCCCCGGCGCCTCCTGCTCGGCCAGGCGCAGCAGTCCGGGGGCCAGGGCCGCGCCGACGAGGTCGGCGGTCTGGAGGGTGAAGGTCCCGCGCAGGGTGGCGGGGTCGACGCCGGCATCGGGGCTGAGCAGGGCTCCGAGGCGCTGCACGACGGCGGCGGCCTCCTCGCGCAGGGCCAGGGCGCGGGGGGTGGGGACCATGCGCTGCCCGGCCCGGACCAGCAGCGGATCCTGCAAGGTGCGGCGCAGGCGGGCGAGCGTGCGACTCATGGCGGCGGGCGAGGTGTGCAGGCGGGCGGCGGCCCGGGTGACACTCTGCTCGGCCAGCAGGGCGTCCAACGCGATGGCGAGATTGGCGTCGAGGGCCGAATCCGAGCTGTTCACCAGCATTATTCCGTTTCCGTCAATGATTCCGTGCCGACGTTCCCATTGTGGCAGCACCGGGGTCCTCAGCAGGATGAGGGGCGTACCGACCAGCACGACCTGCGAGGTTTTCATGATCGTCATCACTGCTCCCACCGGGAACATCGGCCGTCACCTGCTCTCCCGGCTCCTGGAGTCCGCCCCCGCCGCAGGCGAGGAACTGCGCGTGATCGTGCGCGACCCCGCCCGGCTTCCGGACGCGGCGCGCGGACGCGTCGAGGTGGTCGTCGGCTCGCACGGGGACGCCGAGGTCGTCGACCGGGCCTTCGACGGTGCGGACGCGGTCTTCTGGCTCGTCCCCCCGGTCGCCGCCCCGTCTCCTCAGGTCGCCTACAGCGGCTTCAGCGGGCCGGCCGTGAAGGCGCTCGCGGCGCACGGCGTCGGCCATGTCGTCGGAGTCTCCGCGCTCGGCCGCGGCACCCCGCTCGCCGACCGGGCCGGCCTCGTCACCGCTTCCCTCGCCCTGGACGACCTCATCGCCGACAGTGGCGTCGCCTACCGGGCCCTGGCCAACCCGTCCTTCTTCGAGAACCTCCTGGAGGAGGCCGACTCGATCCGCGAGAAGGGCTGCTTCACCGACTCCGTCGACGCCGACCGCAGGGCTCCGCTCGTCGCCACCGCCGACATCGCGGCCGCGGCCGAAGGCCTGCTGCTGGACCGCTCGTGGACCGGCACCGGCAGCGTCCCGGTCCTCGGGCCGCAGGACCTCTCCCCCAACGACCTGGCCCGCATCATGACCGAACAGTTCGGCCGCCCCGTCCGCTACGAGCGCCAGTCGCTCGACGCGCTGTACGCCACCCTCGTCGGCTACGGCCTCGACGACGCGTTCGTCCAGGGCATCGTCGACATGAAGCGCGCCAAGGACCAGGGCCTGGACGCCGGTGTCGCCCGCACCCCGCAGACCGCCTCCCCCACCGGCTTCGAGCAGTGGTGCGCCCGGACGCTCAAGCCGGCCGTCCTCTCCTGAAGCCCCCACCCACCGCCGGGACACGGAGTAACCCGGCGCACCGACACCACCTGCCGCTCTGGAGACACCCTGATGCCCGCTGAGAAGACCGCATCGCCGGTCACCGCGTTCATGCTCGTCAAGACCACACCCGAGTGGCTCGCCCTGACCGTCCGGCAACGCGTCGACGCCTTCACCACCGAAGTCCTGCCCGTGATCGAGGCCAGGACGACCGGCGTCCGGTCACGCTTCTACGACACCGAGTTCTACTCCGCGCGCGTCACCGACGTCTGGGTGTGGGAGGCCGACGACCACCACGCGTACCAGCTCCTCATCGACGCGCTGCGCGAAACCCCTCTCTGGGAGCGCTACTTCGAGGTCGTCGACCTCCTCGTAGGCACCGAGAACGGCTACGCCCGCACCTACGGCCTCGACCCCGTCGCCACCATCACCACCTGACACACCGCCCACCACCCGCCGCGCGCGTCTGTTCCTGTGCCCTCCGGCCCCACCCGGCCGGAGGGCACAGGAACAGGAGGGCACAGGAACCGGGGGAGCCGGAGCCGTCGGCCGTCCCGCAGGGGCCGGCGGGAACGGTCCCGCGAAGGCCGGGGCCGGTGATCCGGCGGTCGGTCCGATGCGGGGTGATGATGGAAGGGAGTAGACGCGAGGAGGCCTGCGATGGTCAGGTTCACTCCGAACGACCCGACCGGGATCGCCGTCAACGCGGGCGGGACAGGGCCGGCCGACTTCACGGTCAACCCGTCCGGAACAGCCGTCGGGTTGGAGATCTGGCACCGGACGGTCCGCTTCGACCCGGCGGCGCCGCCGCCTCCCCCGTTCGTCCTCGGCCCCGTCTGGGACCCGCCCCACCCCACGCGCGCCCTGCACGCGGACGTCCCCGTGGGCGGCCTCTACCAGGCCCGCCTCTTCGAGAAGGGCAGGGGCAGCGCCGCGCTGGCGGAGAAGCCGCCGCCGGAGCTGCTGGTCGGCAGGGTCGACGCCCCCTGCGCGGGCCCGAAGACGCGCCTCAAGTTCCTCACCGCGTGTATCGAGAGACCTCAGACCCTCCTCACGCCGGGCGGCACGTTCGTGACGGCCGCCTTCGCGACGAGCGCCCCGGTCATGGCCCGGGTCCAGGTCTCCGACAGCCCGCCCCAGGTGGCGCCGCTGACCGGGCACCCCTTCTTCGGCAACCAGGAGGTGATCGCCACCGCGACCTCCGACCGGCCCGCGCTGATGCACGAGTTCTCGCTGATCGACGACCTGCGCTCGCCGCTCACCTCGTCCCACGTCGGGCTGCGACCCGGCACCGAGCTCTTCTTCCTGATCGTGGTGTGGGACGCGGCGGGCTTCTTCGACTTCCTCTGGAACACGACCGGCGAGGCCCCCGCGACACCACCGGAGAAGATCAAGGTCAAGAACCGGATCGTCGAGGCCAGGGTGGCCGCCGTCCACTGCTACGAGGACAGCGACAGGCACAGCTTCGGCGAGGCGGACTTCACCTTCGGCCTCACCGGCGGGGCGAGCACGGTGACACAGACCTTCACCTGGGATCCCATGGCCCTGAGGTCCGACATGACTCCCCTCCCCGCCTGGGCCACCGCCCTCCAGTTGGTCGCACCGTTCACGGACGACAGGGTGGTCGTCTGGGTCGACGCCACGGAGGACGACTCGGGCAGCTTCCCGTCGGACTCCGACGACGGTGCGAGCACCGCCGGCCGGCTCGGCGGCGGCGCGGGGCGCGGAACCCCGCTGAGCTTCCCCGTCGGCGAGGGCCGCGAACAGGTGACCGACCAGCCGCTGGTGCTCCACAGCGTTCCGACCACGGACGGCGAGCTGCTGAGCTTCTCGACCACCGTCCTCTACTCCGTCACCTACGCCTGAACCCGGGCCGGACCGGACCGCGCCGTTCCCGGGCCGTCGAACCCTCGAACCGTCGAACCGCCGATACCGAACAAGCGAGGACACCATGGTCAGATTGGTTCCGGACCGCACGGCGGCCATCGCCCTCGCCGGCGGCGCGGTCTTCCACCTCGACGCGAGCGACTTGCTCGGCGGGCAGGCCAACCTGGAGCTCTGGGAACGGACGCTCCCCTTCACCCCGGCCGGGGTACCGGCGACGGCCCCGTTACCGCCTTTCACCCTGCGCCCCGGCCCGGTCTCCGAGAGCCCCACCAGCCCGACCGTCCAGCTCGTTCCCCTCGGGGGGATCTACCAGCTGCGCCTGTTCAACCGAGGGCACGGCAGCGCCGAACTCGCGGAGAACCCGCAGCCGAGGCGGCTCACCCTCGGCGCCCTGGACTTCCCCTCCATCGGACGCGGTCACGCCACCTTCCTGACCGGATGCGGCGACAAGCCCCGGGTCATGGTGACCCCGGGCGGGACGTTCGTCTCGATGGCGTTCGTCACCCAGAGCCCGACCATGGCCCGTGTCCAGCTCCTGGGCAGCACGCCCCAGACCGAGAGCTTCGGCCACCCGGTCTTCCTCGCGCCGGACGTGATCGCCGACGCCGTCTCCCCCCGGCCCGCGATCGTGCACCGCGTCTCCGTGGTGGACCGGATCTCTGCGTCGGCCCCGGGCCACATCCCCCTGCGGACCAACCAGGAACTGTGGTTCACGATCCTGGCCTGGGACGGAGCGGGCGACTACGACATCGTCTGGAACACCACCGGCCTCGTCACCGCCACGCCCCCGGAGGTTGTCAGGACCAAACAGCGCGTCGTGCGCGCCCGACTGGCCCGGCTCCACTGCCACGAGGACAGCGACAAGATCGGCAGCGGATCCGGCGAGTTCACCTTCGGGATCACCGGCGGCTCCGCGACGGCGATGTCGCCTCCGGTCTCGTGGAAGCCGATGACCACCGGCGGCATGCTCGAAGTCCCGGCCGGGCCGGACCTCTCGATCTCGCCGCCGGACGCCGCCACGACGGTCCGCGTCTGGGTCGACGGCACCGAGGACGACTCGGGCAGCGTCCCCCAGGACGACGACGACCGGGCGAGCACCGCCGGCTACCTCGGCGGCGGCCCCGGCCGGGGGACGTCGCTCCCGTTCCCGGCCGGCCAGGGGAAGGAACTGGTCACCGACGCCGTGATCACGCTCGCCAGCGCCCCGGTCACGCTCGGCGACAGGTTCGAGTTCTCGGCCGACGTCGTCTACAGCGTCGACTACGTCTGAACCACGGGACGGCCGAGGGGAGACGGGCGGGGCGACGTCCGTCGAACGCCGGCCCGTCGGCGATCCGTTGGCGACCCGTCAGACACGAAAGCCCCGCGCTGCGCGCGATCACGGCCGCCGCCTCACGGACCGTACGGAGGGGCCAGCTGGGGCGCTGTTAGCCTGTTCGACATGATCATGAAGAGTGTCGGGGTGAAGATGTCCGGCGTGCCGGCGGAAACCGGTCCGCAGCGCGCCCTCATCGCGGCGAGCTTCGTCAGCCGGGTGGGCAACGGGCTGTTCAACACCGCCGCGGTGCTCTACTTCACGCTGGTGGTGCACCTGCCCGCCGCGCAGGTCGGTCTCGGTCTCACGATCGCCGGGTTGGTCGGGCTGCTCGCCGGGATCCCGGCCGGGAACCTGGCCGACCGGTACGGGCCGCGCACGGTCTGGCTGGCGGCCCTCGCGATGCAGGCCGTGACGATGGCCTCGTTCGTCCTCATCCACAGCTGGCTCACGTTCACGCTCATCGCCACCCTGGACCGGCTGGCGGCCACGGCGGGCGGCGCCGCAGGTGGTGCGCTCATCGCCCGTGCCGGGGGTGAACGACCGGCCGCCTTCAGGGCGAAGCTCCGCACGTTCGTCAATCTCGGCGTGGTCCTGGGCACCCTCGGTGCCGCCTTCGCGGTCTCGGTCAACAGCCGCTCGGCGTACACCGCGCTCATCCTCGCCAACGCCGCCAGCTTCGCCTGTGCCGGCCTGATCGCCCTGATCGGCGTCCCCGACTACCAGCCCCTGCCCCGGCCGAAGGAGCATCACCGCTGGGCCGTCCTGTCCGACCGGCCGTACGTGTGCTTCACCGCGCTCTACGGCGCCATGGGCCTGCAGTACCAGACCGTCTCCCTGCTCCTGCCGATCTGGCTCTCCGCCCACACCGATGCGCCCCGGTGGACCGTGGCGGCCGTCTACGCGGTCAACAGCGGGGTGTGCGTGCTGCTCCAGAGCAGGATCGGCTCGCGGGTGGAGACACCGCGCCAGGGCGGCCGGGCGTTCCGCGTCGCCGGGCTGCTCTTCCTGGTCAGCTGCCCCTTGATGGCCCTGACCGCGGACGTTCCGACCTGGATCGCGCCGGCGCTCGCCGTCCTCGCCGTCTGCGTGCACAGCCTCGGAGAGGTGTGGGAGTCCTCGGGCGGCTTCGCCCTCGGTTTCGGCCTCGCCCCCGACCACGCCCAAGGGCAGTACCAGGGCTTCTTCGGCCTCGGTTTCAACGCCGGGCAGGCCCTGGCTCCGGTGGTCCTGACGACGGCGGTCCTCGGACTCGGGCACGCGGGCTGGCTGCTCCTCGGCGTGTTCTTCGCGGCCCTCGGCGCGGCGGGCCCGCCGGTGGCGGCCTGGGCGGAGCGCACCCGCCGCCCGATCCACGACACGACCGGCACGGCGCCTGCCCGGCCCGACGAAACCCCGCTTCCCGACACCGTCCAGGGCTGATGCCGGGGTCCGGGCGCTCCCGGCGGCAGTGCGACGGTCCCGGACGGTCGTGCGGTCACGGCGACCAAGGAGAGTGGAACGGACCTGCGTCACGAACTGACGGAGGGTCCGGCCCGACCGCCCTGTGCTGATTCTCGAACACCGCCGCAGCCGCTCCGGGTACGGACCGGGCTCGCCGACCGGCACGTCCGGTCCGACGAACCCTCCGTTCAGCGGCGGAGTTCGGTGAGGAGGGGCTCGATCGCGGCGACGAGGTCGTCGGCCGTCGCGGAGCCGTTCCCCTCGAACTCGGCGATCTCGGCGCCGACGGGCGCACTCACGGCAAGGACCTTCGCGCAGGCGTGGAGGTCGTCGAGGCTGAGGCCGCCCGGGACGGTGTAGTCGGTCGTGAAAAGCCCCGGCTCCATGACGTCGCAGTCGACGTGCAGGTAGGCGGGGCGGCCCCGGAGGACGTCCGCGAGGCGCTCGTCGAGCCCGCGGCCCGGGGGCACGAGGGCCACGCGGCCGGCGGTGACGTGCCGGATCTCGGCAGGGTCGAGGTCGCGGGCGCCGACCAGGACGGCCTGCTGTTCGGGGAGCCCGCCGCCGAGACCGGAGTCCCACCAGCCCAGCGGACCGGCGAGGGCCAGGCCGCCGAGGTATCCGGTGGTGGTGTCGGCGGGGACGTTGATGTCCCCGTGGGCGTCGAACCACACCACGACCGCGTCGGGGCGGTGACGGAGCACGACCGGCTGGGAGGCCAGGGCGACGGCGCACCGGGTGATGACGCTGATCGGCGCCTGTCCGGCGGTCATGACCTGGTCGATGCGCTCAGCCATGCGCTGCAGGGTGGGAAGCGCTCGGCGCAGCTCCCGGTCCCAGCTGGTCGGCTGCGCCGGCTCCGGGGAGCCGACGACGACCGGGGAGATGCCGAGCCGACGGGTGAACGCCTCGCCGAGCAGGGTGGCGGCGCTCATCGCGCGGTCGTTGTGGTCCCCTGCGGGGCCGCGGTAGACGGTGAGGGAGGAGGGGTGCGGGTTCATGTCCTCAGCGTGGCAGCGGTCCCGGCGGAGAGGAATGCCGAGATCCTCTACAGGTGTCCATACCTGGTATGGCGATCTCGCGGCAGTCGGGCCCGGCACCGCGTCGTCGTCAGGCGGGGCGTTCGTTCCAGGCTTCGGTGATCTTCCGCGCCTGCGAAGCGAGCGCTTCGCGCAGGGCGTCGGCGGAGTCGGAGACGGTGGAGCGGAGCATGGCCACGCTGATCCGCCGGGCCAGGGGCGGGCCGTCGACGGACCGGATGACGATGTCGAGTTCGGACTCGTGGCCGGTGAGGGCGAGCCGTGGGATGAGCGCGACCGCGATGCCGGCGGCCACGAAGCCCTTGAGCATGCCGTAGTCGTCGGTCCGCATGACCCGGACGGGCTCGAAGCCCTGCTGTGCGCAGGCCCAGGTGAGCACGCGGTCGCACGGGTCACGGTCACCGGCGCCCATGATCCAGCCGGCGTCACGGAGCCGGCCCAGGGGGACACGGTCCAGACCGGCCAGTGGGTGGTCGGCGGGGAGCGCCAGGAGCAGCGGGTCGTCGAGGAGGGGGTGCAGGACGAACTCCTCGTCCAGGTCGAGGGGTTCTCCCGGCTGGGAGTAGACCAGGGCGATCTGCACGTCTCCGGTGCGCAGGGCCTCCACCACGGTGGGGAGTTCGCCTTCCACGAGTGAGACCTTGACCCCCTCGCGGGCAAGCTGCCGCAGGGCCGGCGGGAGCAGGAGCGCGCCGGCGGTGGGGAACGTGGCGGCGCGGAGCGACTTGGCACCCTGTTCGATCAGGGCGCGGACTTCCTGTTCGACGAGGCCCACCCGGCCCAGTACGGCCTCGGCGTGGCGCAGCACGAGCTGCCCGACCTCGGTGAGGTGCACGCCGCGCGGACCGCGGTGCACCAGGGGTGCGCCGAAGTGCGACTCGATCGCGGCGAGGTGGTGCGCGATGGTCGGCTGGCTGTAGTGCAGTGACCGTGCGGCCGCCGCGAGCGAGCCCTCGCGGGCGATCGCCCGCAGCACCTGGAACTGGCGGAGCTCCAGCACGCCGATCACCATACCTTCTATGGAGGCCACAAGAGGATTCCAGTATTCCTCTTGTCATCGCCCGGAGTCATCCTCGAAGCGTGCTCATGCGAAACCCCTCCCCCTCCCAGTCCTCCGCCCCCTACGCCGATGCGCTGACCGCCCACGCGCGGGAGCCCTGGCTGCGGCTGAACGTCCCCGGCCACGCCGCGGACCCGGACGCCTTCGCCGCGCTGGCCGCCTTCACCGGCGACGCCCAGCTGCGCCTGGACGTCCCGCCGCTGCTCGACGGCATCGACCTGGGGCCGGACAGTCCGCGGGCGGCGGCGCTGCAGCTCGCCGCCGAGGCGTGGGGCGCACGACGCACGTGGTTCCTGACCAACGGGGCCTCCCAGGGCAACCGCCTCGCCGTGATGGCACTGCGGTCGCTGGGCGAGTGCCTGGTCGTGCAGCGCAGTGTGCACTCCAGCGTCGTCGACGGCCTGGTCCTGTCCGGTCTGCGGGCCGCGTTCGTGCAGCCCGGCGTGGACTACACGCTCGGCATCGCGCACGGCGTCACCGCCCACGACCTCGCCTTCGCCCTGGCCGAGAACCCGGACGCCGCAGCCGCCTGCGTGGTGACGCCCAGCTACTTCGGCGCGGTCGCCGACGTCCGGGCCCTGGCCGACACCGCCCACGCCGCCGGGGTGCCACTGGTCGTGGACGAGGCGTGGGGCGCCCACTTCGGCTTCCACCACGAACTCCCGCGAAACGCCCTCGCACTCGGTGCGGACCTGGTGATCTCCAGTACGCACAAGCTGGGGGGCAGCCTCACCCAGTCAGCCATGCTGCACCTCGGCGACGGACCCTTCGCCGACCGGCTCGAACCCGTACTGGAGCGGGTGTTCCAGCTCACCCAGTCCACCAGCGAGAGCGCGCTGCTGCTCGGCTCCCTCGACCTGACCCGGCGCCGCCTGGCCACCGCAACGGACGCCATCGGGCATTCCCTGCGCGCGGCCGACCTGATGCGCGAGCAGATCCGCGACCGCGGACGCTTCGCCGTGGTCAGCGACGGGTTCGCAGAGTTCCCCGACGTCGTCGCCACCGACCCGCTGCGGATCCCCGTCGACACCCGCGCCGGCGGCATCTCCGGCCACGAGGCGCGCCGCCGGCTGATGACCGACCATCAGGTGCTGGTCGAGGTCGCCACGGACTCGGCTGTCGTCGCGGTCGTCGGCGCGGGCTCGACCCCGGACGTGGCACGCTTCGTCGACGCCCTGCACTCCCTCCCCGTCACCGTGACACCGGGCCGGGAACCCGGGGGTCTCAAGCTCCCCGTGCCGAGCGAGGTGCGGATGACGGCCCGGGAGGCCTTCTTCGCCCCCAGCCGCAGCATCCCGGCCGACGAGGCAGTCGGCCAGGTGTCGGCGAGCACCCTCGCCGCCTACCCGCCCGGCATCCCCAACGTCCTTCCCGGCGAGGTCATCACCGCCGAGCTCGTCTCCTTCCTGCAGAGCACCGCCCGTACCCCCGGCGGTCACGTCCGCGGAGCCTCCGACCCCGAGGTGCAGAACCTGCGCGTAGTCACCCCCACCAGATGAGGACCCTCCCATGAACAGACCCCCAAGACGTCTCACCGGCGCCGCGGCCCTTGCCGTGTCGAGCTCCCTGGCCCTTGCCGGATGCGGCAGCTCCAAGATCGGCGGCACCGCCGGCACCGCCCCGAACGCCTCCCAGTCGGTGAACGCACAGAGCGCCGACCCGGCGCTCGCCGCCATGGTCCCGGCCGCACTCAGGGCCAAGGGCACCGTCGTCATCGCCACCGACCCCACCTACGCGCCGAACGCGTTCAAGGACGCGAGCGGCAACATCATCGGCATGGACGTCGACATGGGCAACGCGATCCTTGCGAGGCTCGGCCTGAAGCCGCAGTGGCAGGGCGCGGATTTCGGCAGCATCATCGGCGGCCTCAACGCCAAGAAGTACGACCTGAGCCTGGCTTCGTTCACCGACACCAAGGAACGCGAGCAGCAGCTCGACATGGTCGGGTACTTCAACGCCGGCGAGGCCATCGCCACCCTGGCCGGCAACCCGTACCAACTGACCGGCAACGCCGGGGACCTGTGCGGCATCAGGGTCGCCGTGCAGACCAACACCGTCGAGGCGACCGAGATCGCAGAGACGATCAACCCCGCCTGCACGAAGGCCGGAAGGCCGGAGATCCCCAACAACGGTGACCAGTTCAACGCGCAGACCGACGCCGTCTCCGCTCTGGTGGCCAAGCGCGCCCAGGCGATGATGGCCGACTCCCCGGTCATCGACTACGTGGTGCAGCAGAGCAACGGCCGGCTGATGAAGATCGGCCCCGACTACAACACCGCCCACTACGGCATCGCCATCCCCAAGGACGACGGCCGGCTGGCCCGGGCGGTCCAGGGCGCACTCAAGGGCCTGATCAACGACGGCACCTACCTGCAGATCCTGACGAAGTGGGGCGTCCAGTCGGGTGCGCTCACCGCGGACCAGGTCCTCATCAACGCCGCCACCAGCTGATCGCCCCCTTGTACGTAAGGCAGAGACTCATGACGATCTCTCAGACAACGGCGCCTCCGGAGCGGTGTGTCCCGGAGGACATCCAGGCCGTCGCCGTGCGGCATCCGGGCCGATGGATCGCGGTCGCCGTCATCACGGTTCTGGCCGCGATGTTCATCCACCTCCTGACCACGAGCAGCGTCCTGCACTGGGACGTGATCGGCCAGATCTTCACCTACAAGACCGTGATCGCCGGCCTCGGCCGGACACTTGGCCTGATGGTCCTGGCCATGCTCATCGGCCTGGTCGGCGGCAACCTGCTCGCCGTCATGCGGCTCTCGAAGAACCCGGTGCTCTCCGGCAGCGCCTGGCTGTACATCTGGGTGTTCCGCGGCACCCCGGTGCTGGTTCAGCTGTTCTTCTGGAACTTCCTCGGCGCGCTGGTGCCCACCGTCGGCCTCGGCGTCCCGTTCGGACCGACGTTCGTGACCTGGAACTACAACGACCTGGTCGGTCTCTTCACCGCGGCCACCCTCGCGCTCGGCCTCAACGAGGCCGCCTACATGGCCGAGATCGTCCGCGCCGGCATCACCTCGGTCGACGGGGGCCAGACCGAGGCCGCGCACTCGCTCGGCCTCACCCAGGGGCAGACCCTGCGGCGGATCGTGCTGCCGCAGGCGATGCGCGTGATCGTCCCACCGGCGGGCAACGAGACCATCTCGATGCTGAAGACCACGTCCCTGGTCTCCGCCATCGCCCTGGAGGACCTGACCCGGGCCGGGCAGGACATCGCCTCGCGGACCCTCCACCAGATCCCGGCGCTGGTGGCGATCAGCCTCTGGTACCTGCTGCTGACCTCGGTCCTCTCCCTCGGTCAGTACTACATCGAGCGGTACTACGCCCGGGGCGCCGACCGCGCACTGCCGGACACCCCCTGGCAGAACGTGCGGAAGAACCTGATCGGCTTCAAGCGCGCGACAACCGCCGGAGGTGCCGTATGAGTGGCGCGACGACCGCCCCGTCCGGCGTCGAACCGATGGTGCGCGCCGAGCAGGTACACAAGCGCTACGGTGCCGTCGAGGTTCTGAAGGGCATCGACCTGGAGGTCAGGACCGGACAGGTGTTCTGCCTCGTCGGCCCGTCCGGTTCGGGCAAGTCGACCTTCCTGCGATGCATCAACCACCTGGAGACGATCGACGCCGGACGCCTCTACGTCGACGGTGAGCTGGTCGGCTACAAGAAGAAGGGCGGCAAGCTCCACGAACTGCGCGACCGCGAGGTCGCCGAACGGCGCCGCGACATCGGCATGGTCTTCCAACGGTTCAACCTCTTCCCGCACAGGACCGCGCTGGAGAACGTCGCCGAGGCCCCGGCCCGGGTCAAGCGACTTCCGAGGACGCAGGCACTCGAGCAGGCGATGGAACTGCTGAACCGGGTCGGCCTCGGCGACAAGGCCGGCAACTACCCCTCGCAGCTCTCGGGCGGCCAGCAGCAGCGGGTGGCGATCGCCCGTGCGCTGGCGATGAAGCCGAAGCTGATGCTCTTCGACGAGCCCACCTCGGCGCTCGACCCGGAGCTGGTCGGCGACGTTCTCGACGTCATGCGCCGGCTGGCCGAGGACGGCATGACCATGGTCGTGGTCACCCACGAGATGGGATTCGCCCGCGAGGTCGGCGACGCGCTGGTGTTCATGGACGGCGGCGTGGTCGTCGAATCCGGTCACCCGCGCGAGGTACTGACCGACCCGCAGCACGAGCGCACCCGGGCCTTCCTGGCCAAGGTCCTCTGAACGAGGGCTGCGGCGTCAGCCGTCCAGTGATCGGGACGGCTGACGCCGCAGTCGTTCTCCCGGCCTGCCAACGGAGGCCCTCCACCGAGTCTTCGGCCCGGGGTTCGGTGAGGGTCCGGGGTGACGGCGGCGAATGACGGCGGCGAGTGACGGCGACGGCTTCACATCCTTGTCATGCCGCATGCATGGGTATCCGGCCGGCCGCTCAGGAGGATGGACGCACCGGCACAGGCGGCGTCCCCCGCCCGCCGTCGCATCCGCCGTTCCCGCCGCCCGCCCCTTCGCCTCCAGGAGCACCCGATGTCCAGTCGTCGCCGGTTCCTCACCGGGTCCGCCGCGGCCCTCGGCCTCACCGCGCTGCCGGCCCCGCCGGCCGGGGCCGCGGCCACGGGCAGCACGTCCCCGGGCGGTGCTGCCCCGGGCAGTGCGGCCACCGGTGGCCGGGCCCCGAACCTCGTCGTGGTCCTCGCCGACGACCTCGGCTACGGGGACCTCGGGTCCTACGGCCAGAAGCTGATCGACACCCCGAGGATCGACCGACTGGCCGCGGAGGGCCTCAGGTTCACGGACGCCTACTCGCTCGCCGCCGTCTGCGCGCCCTCGCGCGCCTCCCTGCTCACCGGCCTGCACACCGGTCACTCCGCCGTCCGGGCCAACCCCAACGGCGCCCAGGGGTCACTGGGTGACGGTGACACCACCTTCGCCGAGGTCCTGCGCAGCCGGGGCTACCGCACCGCGGTGATCGGCAAGTGGGGCTTCGGGCCCGAGCAGGGCGACCAGCCCAGCCACCCCAACTCCCGTGGTTTCGAGGAGTTCTACGGCTACATCGACCACGGGCACGCGCACCAGTACTACCCGCAGTACCTGTGGCACAACGGGGTGAAGGAGACCGTCCCCGCGAACGCCGGCGGTGCCAGGGGCCGGTACGCCCCCGATCTCATCGAGCAGCACGCGCTGGAGTTCATCGACGCGCACGCCGCCGAGCCCTTCGCGCTGTTCCTCACCCCCAACGTCCCGCACGCGCCGAGTGACATCCCCGACAGCAGCGCCTACGCCGCACGCGCCTGGTCGCAGGAGAACAAGGGGCATGCCGCGCAGATCAGTTACTTCGACGCGCTCGTCGGCAGGGTCGCCGACCGGCTGCGCGCGCGGGGCATCGCCGAGGACACCGTGCTCCTCGTCACCAGCGACAACGGCCCGCACGAGGAGGGCGGCGTCAACCCCGACCTGTTCGACGCCAACGGCCCGCTGCGCGGCTACAAGCGCAACCTCTACGAGGGCGGCATCCGGGTCCCGCTGATCGTCTGGGCGCCCGGCCGGATCGGCGCGGGTGTCAGTGACCGCCCCACCCCGCTCACCGACGTACTGCCCACCCTCGCGGAACTCGCCGGCGCGCCCGCCCCCGCCGACATCGACGGCCTGTCCGCCGCTCCGCTGCTCGGCGGCAGCACGGACGCGGCCCGTCACACGCACCTCTACTGGTACCGCGACGAACGCGGTGTCACCAGCCGGGCCAACAGCCAGGACAAGGGTCGCGGCACCTGGCTCGCGGAGGCCGTCCGCAAGGGCGACTGGAAGGCGGTGCGGTTCGCGCCCGTCCGGGACCGCACCCTCCCCGACACCCAGTGGCAGGTCGAGCTGTACGACCTGGCGAGCGACCTCGGCGAGCAGCGGGACGTCGCGGGCCTCAACCCCTCCGTCGTCACCGACCTCGTCGCCCTGATGCGCGCCTCCTGGCGCGACACCTACCCGCGCAGGCCGTTCGGGCTCTCCGTGACCGTCCCCGCGTACGCCGCGCCGGGCGTGCCGTTCACGGTCTCGGCCACCCTCGGCAACGCGTCCGCCCGGTCCTGGAGCGACGCGCTCCTCACGCTCGGCGCCCCGGCGGGCTGGGTCGTTCGGCCGACCGGGCCGACCAACCGGGCCGAGCTCGCCGCAGGCACCGTCCTGACCGTGACATGGGAGGTCACCGCGCCGACGGGCGCCGCCCCGGGCACGGACGGGTCCCTGGCCGTCACCGCGGGCGCCCGCTCCACCGGCGGTCCGCTGGCCTTCTCCGCGACCGGGCGGACACCGCTCCTCCCGGCCCCGCCGGCCGCGAACGCCTACCTCAGCGACCTCCCCTGGGTGTCGGCCACCAACGGCTGGGGCCCGGTCGAACGCGACACCTCCAACGGCCGCAAGGAGGCCGGCGACGGCACGCCGATCACCTTCGCCGGCACGACGTACGCCAAGGGCCTGGGCGTCCACGCACCGTCCGAGATCGTCTACCACCTCGGCGCCCGGGGGAACCGGTTCACGGCGCTCGTCGGCATCGACGACTTCTCCACCCGGCAGTCCGCGCTCGGTGCGACGAAGGCGTCGGTCCACGGCGACGGCAGGGTGCTCTTCACCACCGGGAAGCTCACGGGCGCCTCCGGCCCGGTCGAGGTCGACGTCGACGTCCGGGGCGTGCGTCTGCTGCGGCTGGTCGTCGAGGACGCCAACGGCAACACGGCCTTCGACCACACCTCCTGGGCCCGGGCCCGGGTGACCGTACTCTGACCCTTCTCCGGGCCTTCTCCGGGCTCTCCGATCCTTCTCCGGGCCGGCCGCCGCGGCGGCCGGCCGGCTAGGTCTTCTCGTCGTCGGGCCAGGTGCGGGTGTCGCGGGGCCGCACGTACGGCTCCTCCTTCTCGGGCAGGCCGCCCTCGATGGCGCGTTCCCGGGAGAGCTCGGCGTCGAACTCCAGGCCGAGGAGGATGGCGAGGTTGGAGATCCACAGCCAGACCAGGAAGACGATCACACCGGCCAGCGTGCCGTAGGTCTTGTTGTAGGAGGAGAAGTTCGCGACGTACAGGGCGAACCCGGCGGAGGCCGCCATCCAGAGGACGACCGCGAGCACGCTGCCCGGGGACACCCACCGGAAGCCCCGGTCCCGCACGTTGGGCGCGGCCCAGTACAGCACTGCGATCATCAGCACGACGAGAACCAGCAGGACCGGCCACTTGGCGACCGACCACACCGTCAGCGCGGTACCGCCCAGGCCGAGTGCGCGGCCCACCCGGTCCGCGAGCGGGCCGGTGAACACGACGATCACCGCGCTCGCCGCCAGCAGCACCATCAGCAGGAGCGTCAGGCCCAGGCGCAGCGGTGTGGTCTTCCACACCGGGCGGCCCTCACGGATGTCGTAGACGGCGTTCGAGGAGCGGATGAAGGCGGCCACGTAGCCGGACGCCGACCACAGGGCGCCCGCCAGGCCCACGACCAGCAGGACCGAGCTGACGCCGCCGCCGGAGTTCCGGAGCTGGTCGACGGCGTCGCGCAGGATGTCGCGGGCGGCGCCGGGTGCCAGGTTCTGCAGGTTGTCCAGCACGGCACCGGTCGCGGACTGCCCGATGACGCCGAGCACCGAGACGAGGACGAGAAGGGCCGGGAAGATCGCCAGGACGCCGTAGTACGTGAGGGCCGCAGCGCGGTCGGGCAGCTCGTCCTCCAGGAACTCCTTGCCGGTGCGGCGCAGTGCGGCCCACCACGAGCGCCGGGAGAGGTCGCCCGGCGAGTCCGGGGCCGCTTCCGTGACCCGTCGGCTCGGGCCCGGCCCGGCGTCGTTCTCCCGGCCGTCGGGCCCGTGTGCGTGTCTGAACCGAGGTGCCATGACGGGTGTCTGTCCGCACCGGCCGTAGTCAATCCCCTCGGTGTGAGCCCGACCTGCGGAACGCGGTCACCCGACGGGCCGGCCGGCACCGGTTCCGGTGGCCTGCCGGTGTTCCTCGACCGCCACCCGGGCGAGGTTGCCGAGCAGCCTGCGGTTGCGCAGGTGCAGCACGAATTCGCTCGGTGGTCCCTCGAAGCGCGAGCCGGGGCCGGTCAGGGGGTGCTCGTCGAGGAGGACCAGCGTGTTGGCACCCCAGGGGATGAGGGTGAACGCGATGCGGGCGGTGCCGAACGGTGCGGCCTTCGCCTCCAGCTCCAGGCGGGTGCCGGGCTCGCAGATCCGGACCGTGCAGCTGTCGTCGATGGTGAGCGGGCCGAGACCGGCCCGGTAGCGCAGGGCCGCGCCCACCGCCGGCCAGCCGGGGTCGACGTGCTCGATGTCCTGCGTCCCGACCACCCACTCGGCGTAGCTGTGGCCGTCGGCCAGGACGCCCCAGACTGCTTCGGGCGGGCATGCGATGAACTGCTGGCGCCGTGCCATGCGACTCCTCCTCGGTGCTTCCCGTGTTGCCGTGTTGCCGTATCGCCGTATCGCCGTGTTGCCGTATCGCCGGGCTGTCGGGTTGCCGTACTGCCCGGCTGTCGGGTTGTCCGTTCGGTGCGTCGTCGGGCCCGGTCCGCCCGGTCCGCGCGCTCCGGCGGTCGTCAGTCGTGGTCGTGGGGGTGCTCGCGCGGGCCCGACAGCAGTCGCTGGGCCGCGGCGAGGCCCGGGGCGAGCACGCGGCCGGCCAGGAGCCGGTGCGCGCGCAGGGCCGCGCGGGCGGCGTTGGCCCCGCAGGCGCCGTGGACCCCGCCCCCGGGATGCGCGGACGAGGACGCCAGGTAGAGCCCGGCGACGGGCGTCTCCGGACGCCCGGTGCCCGGGACGGGGCGGAAGACGAGCTGCTGGTGCGGCGCGGCGGTGCCGCCGTTGATCGCGCCGCCGACCAGGTTGGGGTTCAGCTCCTGCAGCAGCGTCGGGGTGAGGATCCGCCGGGCGACGATCCGCTCCTTGAACCCCGGGGCGAAGCGCTCCACCTGGTCCTCGATGCGGGCCGCCATCGCCTCCGCCTCCCGCGGGTCCCAGCTGCCCGTGATGCCGTCGGGCCCCAGGTCGTCCTTGATCGCCCGGGGGACGTGGGTGTAGGCCCAGGCGGACTCGGTTCCGGCCGGGGAGCGGACGGGATCGGCCGTCGTCATCTGCCCGAACAGCACGAACGGGCGACGCGGCAGGCGGTCCGTGCCCAGCTGCAGCGCGTAGTCGCTCAGCTCGTCCAGATCGGCCCCCAGGTGCACCGTCCCGGCGCCGGCCGTCGCGGGCGCCGCCCACGGCACGGCGCCGTTCAGGGCCCAGTCGACCTTCACGGTGGAGAGGTCCCACTGGAAGCGGCGGAGGTCCGCGCGCATCGAGGACGGCAGGTGCTCCCACCCGACCAGGCCGCCGTACAGGGCGGGGGCCGCGACGTCCGCGAGGACCGCGCGGCGGGCCCGGTACGCCTGGCCGTCGGCGGTCCGCACCCCCAGCGCGCGCCCGCCGCGTACGACCACCTCGACCACCGGGGCGTCGCAGTGCAGCCTTCCGCCCGAGGACTCCAGCCGCCGCACCAGCGCGTCCGTCAGCGCGGCGGCGCCGCCGACCGGGACGGGCCACCCGACCTGCTGGCCGAGCATCGCCATCAGCCAGCCGAACGCCCCACTGCCGACTCCCTCCGGCAGCAGGTCGGCGTGCAGGGCGCACCCGGCGAGCAGCAGGCCGGCGCCGGGCCCGGTGAACTCCTCCTGCGCCAGACGGCGCACCGGAAGGGTCAGGAACCGCAGGGCCCGCAGTCCGCCCGCGGCCCGCAGCCGGGCGGCCATCGCCGCACCCGCCCTGACCGGGGGGAACGGCGTGAACAGCGTGCGCAGGAGATACGGGTCCAGGTCGTCCCAGAGCCGTGAGAGCCGCTGCCACGCCTCGGCGTCCGCCCCGCCGAACGCGCCCTCCAGGCCGGCGCAGGTCGCCGTGACGCCCCGGTGCAGCGTGGCGGCGCGTCCGTCGAGCAGGGGGTGGGCCAGCACGGTGGGTGCGTGGCTCCAGCGCAGGCCGAACGCGCCCAGGTCCAGCGCGCCGATGGCGGGCGAGGCGACGGCGAGGGGGTGGAAGGAGCTGAACACGTCGTGGACGTAGTCGGGGTGGACACTCCGGTCGCTGCGGACGGCGCCACCGGGCTCGGACCGGCCCTCCAGGACGTCGACCTGCCAGCCGGCGTCGGCGAGGATGTTGGCGGCCACCAGCCCGTTGGGGCCGGCGCCGATGACGATGGCGTCAGGCATGACCCTCCTTGCGCCGCTCCCCCTCGCAGCACGCTACCCGCGCCGGTGCCGCACGGCCCGCCGAGGATCCGGAGACCCGTTCCGGACCTTCCGGAGGACGGACGGCCGCGACCGTCCCCCACGACTTCTCGGCCGCGCCCTGCGGCGAACCGGTTGGGCGGGCAGGGTGGACGGGAAGGCTGCCCCCGACCGCTTCGTCGTGTGGGGAGTGCCATGGTGCGCAGGAATGTGGGGACGACCGCCCAGAAGGGTCACCCGTTCGGACGGCGGCCTGCCGGTGGGCTGGCCGACGTGCTGTGGGACTGGTCGAAGTCCGGCACCCGGAACGCGGTGCGCAACCGGCTGCTGCGGCGGCTGCCCGGAGTCGGTTCGGCGCCGGCGTACCGGTTCGGGCTGGTCGAGCGGCCCCACTACGCGTACGGGGTGCGCCGGGCCACCGAGTCGGCCGCGCGGCTGGGGCACCCGGGTGTCACCGTCGTCGAGTTCGGGGTGGCCGGGGGCAACGGGCTGCTGGCCCTCGCCGAGCACGCCCGGTACTACGCCGCCGCCACCGGTGTGGCGGTGCGGGTGGTCGGCTTCGACGGCGGCTCGGGCATGCCCCCCGCCAAGGACCCCCGGGACATGCCCTACCTGTTCGGTCCCGGCTTCTACACCATGGACCACGACCGGCTGCGGGCCCGCCTGGGCTCGTCCGAGCTGGTGATCGGCGACCTCGCCCGGACGCTGCCCGACTACCTCGACACCCACGCGGACGTGCTGCGCGATCATCCGGTGGGCTTCGTCTCCCTCGACCTGGACTACTACTCCTCGACGGCGACCGCCCTCGACCTGTTCCGCGGCTCCGCGCACGGGCACCTGCTGCCGCGGGTCACCTGCTACCTCGACGACCTTCCGGGGACCGTCGAGCAGATCGGCGAAGCCGCGGCGGTCGCCGACTTCAACGCCGAGCGGTCCGACCGGGTGGTCGGCCGTGTCCTGGGCCTGCGCGCGTTCACGCCGTTCGACCCGCCGTGGGCCGACCAGATCTACGTCCACCACCGGCTGGACCACCCGGACTACGCGCGCCTCGAAACCGGTGCCACCGGCGATCAGCTCCCCCTGGCCCCGGACCTGCGGCGGCGCGGGCGCTGACCCGGGACGCGCAGCGGCGCGGGCCCGCCCCGCCGCTGCGCGACGTGCCACGACGGCCGGGGTACGACGCACCGGGGTACGACCGCCGGGGTACGACGCACCGGGCCGCCCCGGCGATGCCGGGGCGGCCCGGTGGAACGGTGTGACTCGCGCAGCGGACCCCGACGAGGAGCCAGGGCGGAGAGTCAGGGCAGGGCGTCAGGGCGAGGGCCGGGCGTGCCGGGGCCGGTACGCGTCGTCACCACGACCGACGACGGCGCGGGGGCCGCGGTGCCGGGACGCCGTGCGCGGGCCGGTGGCCGCCAGTACGGCAGCGAGGACGAGCGGCGCCACCAGCAACACCATGGTGGTGGACATGTGCACCTCCGAGCGTTTGGCCGGAACAGATGCTGTCCCTTCTGCCCCCGAGGAGTGAGGCCATGTCAGGCGTCACCCGATTCGCCCACCACCCGGTGGGACCGCGGGCTCCTGCAGGCCACCGTGTACCACCTCTGAGGACCGTTCGCGCCGGACTGCCGGTGTCCTCGGAGCGCCCTGGTCGTGTGCCGGACCGATGTGTGCCCGACGACGCCGAGGCGGGAGGGCCCCGCCCCGAGCTCGCCCCGCGCACGGCCCCTCGGTCACCACGTCGCCCGGACGTCCTCCCGCACGCATTCGATGAGGTAGTCGCCGGTGCCGGGGTCGACGGACACGCCGTGCGCCTCGCTGTGGAAGCCCGGGAAGGAGCGGTCGAAGGCCTCCAGCGCGCCGAGGTAGCGCAGGACCGGGCCGTCGGGGGTCCCGAGTGCCTCCCCGGGCATCAGGACGGGGATCCCGGGCGGGGTCACGGTGACCATGGCGGCGGCCACCCTGCCGGCGGCCTCCGCGAGACGGAGGCGCTCGGTGCCGCCCCGGATCAGCTGCCGGTAGCAGTGCTGGGGCGGGACGACCGGCACGGGCAGCTCCCGGAACGCGGTGTCCAGGGCGTCGATCAGTTCCGCGCGGGTGAGGTGTTCGTGCATCTCCTGGCAGAGCTCGCGCAGGGTCGTCCGGCCGTAGCGCTGCGGGTGGCGCTCGACCAGGTGCGGCAGCACCCGGCGCAGCGGGGTGTCGGCGTCGTGGAGGGCCTTGAAGTCCATGAGGGCGTCCATCAGGGTGCCCCACTTCCCCTTGGTGATGCCCATGGAGAACAGGACGAGCGCGGTGTAGGTGTCGGTCTTCTCCACGACGATGCCACGGCCCGCGAGGTAGGCGGTGAGGATCCGGGCGGGGACGCCCCAGGGGGCCGTCCGGCCCGTCGCGTCGACGCCGGGGCAGGTCAGCGTCACCTTGACCGGGTCCAGCAGGCACTGTCCCCGGCTCAGTCCGGGGAAGCCGTGCCAAGCCGCGCCGGGCTCCAGCTCCCAGCAGCGGGGGTCCGTGGCCAGGAGCGCCGGGGAGGCGTCGGCGAAGGGGACGGTGGTCCCGGTGGCCGGGTCGGTCACGGTGTCGGGCTGCCAGACGCCGAAGAACCACGGCGGCCTGTCGCCGGCGGCCGCGATCCGGCGTCCGGTGCGGACGACGGCCTGCCGGAACCGGACGGCTTCGGTGATCGCCTCGTTGACGAGCCACTCCCCCTGGGGTCCGTCCATCATCGCCGTGGCCACGTCGAGCGAGGCGATCGCCGGGTAGAGGGCGGAGGTGGTGCCGTGCATCATGAACGCCTCGTTGAACCGGTGGTGCTCGACCGGTGCCCGGGGGGAGGACTTCACGTGCACCATGGCCGTCTGCGACAGCGCGGCCAGCAGCTTGTGCGTCGACTGGGTGGAGAAGACCGTCGGCCGCTCGTCGCCCCCGAACGTGTCCGGGCCCACGGCCATGCCGTACCGGCCGGCGTAGAGGGGGTGGAAGCGCGCATAGGCGAACCAGGCTTCGTCGAAGTGGAGCCGGGGGGTGCTGGGGGCGAGCGCACGCGCGGTCTGCACGGTGTCGTAGCAGAGGCCGTCGTAGGTCGAGTTGGTGATCACCGCGTACTGGGCCCCGGGTGACACCGCCCCCGCTGTCAGCGGATGGGCGGCGATCCGGGCGTGCACCGCCTCGGGACGGGTCTCGGTGGCGGGAAGGGGCCCGGCCAGGCCGTAGCCGTTGCGGGTCGGGACGAGGTAGACGGGGCGGGCGCCGGAGATCACCAGCCCGTGCAGGACCGACTTGTGGCAGTTCCGGTCCACCAGGGCGATCTCGCCGTCGGCGACGCAGTAGTGACCGACCATGCGGTCGGCGGTGGAGTTCCCGTGCAGCACGAAGTACGTCCGGTCCGCGCCGAAGACGCGGGCGGCGTTTCGCTCGGCGTCCCCGATGGGACCGCTGTGCTCGAAGAGGGATCCCAGCTCCTCCACCGAGATCGACAGGTCGGTACGGAAGAGGCGCTCGCCGTAGTAGTCGAAGAACGCCCGTCCGACGGGCGACTTCAGGAAGGCGACGCCACCGGAGTGCGCGGGGGTGTGCCAGGAGTACTCGTGGGCGTCGTCGAACCGGCGGAGGGCCTTGAAGAACGGCGGCAGGACGGCGTCGGCGTAGGCACGCGCCGCGCTGAGGACCCGGCCCGCGATGAAGGAGGGGGTGTCCTCCAGGGGCCAGATGTAGCCGACGGCGATCTCGGCCACCCACAGGGGCAGCCGGTCCAGCCCGAGGTCGGCCGTCTCGGACATCACGACGAAGACCGGCAGGTCCTTGAACCGGCGCGAAACGTGCCGCAGGACGACCGCGCCCTCCCCGTCGGCC
The DNA here is from genome assembly GCF_040611255.1 of Kitasatospora sp. NPDC002965. Classification (NCBI taxonomy): domain Bacteria; kingdom Bacillati; phylum Actinomycetota; class Actinomycetes; order Kitasatosporales; family Streptomycetaceae; genus Kitasatospora; species Kitasatospora sp. NPDC002965. The sequence continues at coordinate 41,276 of NZ_JBEXNT010000032.1, forward strand.
GCCGCGCCGTCCTCGGAGGGGAGGTCCCAGGCCACGACCGCCGCGGCCAGGCCCGCCTCGGTGCTCAGGACGGAGACGGCCCCTTCGACCGTCCGCGCCCACCGCACCTCCAGCCCGCGGCTCTCCAGCTCCTTGCCGATGCGCCGTAGTTGGTCGCCGCCGACTCCCCGGCCCAGCGGGTCCTCGCGCAACGCCAGCAGGACACTTCCGTTCGCCATGGCACTCTCCGTCTGCCGTGGGCCCAGCAGCCCGACGTGCCCAGTGTCGAGGCCACGCACCGGGGATCGGGGCGGGAAGCGGCGGCTCTCACCCTTTCGAGCGACCACGAACGCGGTGCGGACGGCGCCGGGCGGTGCCGGCCGCACCGGGCCCACGGCCGGTCGGTCGCCGCCGTGGCCGGCTCGGACGCGCTCGCGCGGCGCGGCACCTCCGCCTCGGGTGTACAGGGAGAAGCGGACCACGCCCGAGCGGGTCCCGGTGGTGTGCTGAAGGAGCTGAGGGTCCGCGGGCTCGCCGTGCCGGACTCGTGCGCCGTGATCGGCATCGACGGCCTGAGGATCGGCGTCTTCGTCGAACCCGAACTCACGACGCTCCGGCTGGACTTCGCGGCGTTCGCACAGCCGGCGTTCGACGAGGTCGCGCGGATGTCCACGGCGGCCGTGAGCACGCCGCTGCCGCAGGTCCGGAAGCGCATCGCCCACCGGCTGGTGGTCCGCGAGTCCGGCTGACCGCCGCCCGAAACGGCCTTCGGCGGACGGGAGTTCACGCGGTGCGCCGTCGAGGCCGTCCAAACCGGCCCCCTGCGGATCCGGACGGCCTGCGGATCCGGGCGGCCGTCAGCCGAGCGGCTCCCGGACCGCGCCCGGCGGTTCCGTGCGGCGGACGGGGTGACCGGACGGATCCGTGGTGAGCCAGGATCCGTCGCCGAGGGGCCGGAAGTCGTCGGAGTCCCCCGCCACCATTGCGTCGAACTCCCCCCGGACCCGGCCGGAGCAGGCGTCGACGCGGTAGTGACGGCGCCACTCCTCCCCGACCTCCTCCCCCTCGGTCTCGTCCTCGTCCTCGGTCTCGCCGACGAGGGTCACGACGACGGTGTCCTGGTCCAGGTAGCCGCCGCTCCATTCCAGGTAGGTGCCGTCCGGGTCGTACCCGAAGGCGTCGACGGTGAGGGTGAACGCCACCTCGCCGTCGGGGTAGGTGTGGACGGCGAGGTCGGTCTGATCGTGGTGAACGGTCAGGAACCGGCGTCCGTCGGGCGACAGGTCGATCAGGCACCGGTCGTCCCACGGGTAGCGGACGAGGTCCATCCGGCCCTCGGTCAGCGACCCGCGGTAGACGACCGAACCGTCCTGCCCCTCCCCCACGTTCAGGAGGACCTGGCCGCTCGTCCGGTGCGACAGCTGACGGCCGCCCTGCCCGACGGTCGACAGGTCCGCCCGGGCGACGAGCGCGCCCGTCCCGGCGTCCAGCACGACCCACTGGTCGGGGCGGTCGCGGCCGGCCATGACGTCTGGCCGGTAGACCCACACCGTCCGTCCGTCCGCCGACAGGGCGCAGCCGGGCCAGTGCCCGAACCGCCGGTCCGACGGCGGCCCGAACGCCGACCGCCAGACCTCGGCCCCGTCCGACGTCACGCAGACGACCGCGTCGAGGGTCGTGTAGTAGGCGCGCCGAAGGTCGGCGGCGACGGCCCGGTCGACGACCTCGTCCCCGGGAACGGGCCGGAAGCTCACGGCGGGTGACAGCACGTCCGCGGCACCGGCGGCCAGGTCGTAGGCGCAGACGTGCCCGTCGACGAGCCGCGTGACGATCCGGGGGTGAGGGGGCTGAGCCATGTCCCGGAGGGTAGCGTCCCGCGGTTGCGGACGGCGCCGCACCCCCTCCGCCCGACGGTGCGGCGCCGGTGCGCGGACACGGGGCCGGTGGGCCCGACGTCGGGTCGGGCCCACCGGTCGTCCTACCGCGCGGAACTCCCCTCGGCGGGGCTCAGCGGCACAGGGCCGTGTCCACGGCGCGTTCGAGCTTCCTGCGGCTCGCCGCGTCGGTGAGCTGCACGGTGACCGCGACGGTGGCGGCGCGGCCGTCGTCGGTGACCCCGCTCCGGGTCTCGTACCCGGGGAAGCTGCCGCCGTGCCCCCAGGAGAGGCCGCCGCACGGCAGCGGCCTGCTGACGAGCCCCAGTCCGTAGCGGGCGCCGGGGCCGAAGGTCTCCTCGGCGGGGACGGTGGTCCGCATCTGCGCGAGCAGGGCCGGCGGCAGGAGGCGACCGGCCAGGAGCGCGCCGAAGAACCGGTTGAGGTCGGAGCCGGTGGAGACCATCTGCCCGGCGGCCCACCCCCAGGACGGGTCGATCTCGGTGACGTCGCGCAGCGGGGCGTCCGCCGATTCCCGGTAGTAGCCGTGGGGGTGGGGTTCCCGGATGCCCGCGTCGCGGGGGGCGGGGAAGTAGGTGTGGCGCAGCCCGACGGGTCGGACGACGCGCCGGTCGATCTCCTCGGCGAGCGGGCGGCCGGTGACCTCCTGGACGAGCAGGCCGGCGAGCACGTAGTTGGTGTTGCTGTACTTCCACTTCTTGCCGGGGGCGAAGTCGGCGGGGTGCCGGAGGGCGAAGGCGAGCAGTTCGTTCGGGTCGTAGTACCGGGCGTCGTCCCCGAGGTCGCTGCTGTAGTCGGGGAGCCCGCTGGTCTGCTGGAGGAGCTGGCGGACGGTGATGTCGTGCCCGTCGATCCCCTCCCCCCGGACGAGGCCGGGCAGATGGGCGTCCACGAAGTCGTCCAGACCGATCCTCCCCTCGGCGACCAGTTGCAGGACCACGACCGCGACGAAGGACTTGGTGTTGCTGCCGACCCGGACCTGGCCGTCGACGGGCACCTTCGAGCCGGTGGCCAGGTCGGCGGTCCCCGCGGTGTAGGTGCGGGTGCGGCCGTGACGGTCCCGGACGCTCGCCAGCGCGGCGGGCATCCCGTCGTCACGCACCAGTGCGTTCAGGCTCCGTTGGACGGTGTCCGGCCCGGTGGCGGCGGCCTGGGGCGCCGTCAGGACACCCGGTACGGTGAGGCCGACGGCCAGCGCGGCCGCGGCCGACAGGGCGTGTCGCCGCCGGAGTCCTCGGCGTGTCTGTTCCTGCATGGGTCAACTCCTGGGGGTTCGTCGGTTCGTCGGTCGGGGTTGCTCGGGCACGGCACGGATCGGCACGGCACGGCACGGATCGGCACGGCACGGCACGTCCGGCCCGGGAGGTCGGCGGGTGTCAGCCGCACAGGGCCTTGTCCACGGCCTCCAGCACGTGCTTCGTGCCCGCGTCGGTCCACGGGACGCCGGTCACCGCGACGTTGGCGGCACGGCCGTCGTCGGTGACCCCGCCCCGGGTCTCGTAGCCCGCGATGTCGCCGCCGTGGCCCCAGTAGACGCCGCCGCAGGACAGGGCCCTGCTGGTGAGCCCCAGCCCGTAGCGCAGGTCGGAGGGCCCGCCGACGGGGACGGTGGTGCGCATCTCGGCGAGCTGGGCGTCCGGGAGGAGCTCTCCGCCGAGGAGCGCGCCGAAGAACCGGTTGAGGTCGGAGTTGGTGGAGATCAACTGGCCCGCCGCCCAGCCCCATGACGGGTCCATCTCCGTGTACTCGCGCAACGGACCGTCGGCCGGGTTGCGGTGGTAGCCCTTGGGGTGCGGCTCGCGGATGGTCATGTCCCCGGGGGCGGGGAAGTAGGTGTGGCGCAGGCCGACGGGCTTGACGATGCGCCGGTCGATCTCCTCGGCGAGGGGCCGGCCGGTGACCTTCTGGACGATCAGGCCGGCCAGGATGTAGTTCGTGTTGCTGTACCCCCACACCTTCCCCGGGGCCGCGTCGGCCGGGTAGCGGAGCGCGATGTCGATCAGGTCGCGGGGCTCGACGTACCGGTACCTGATCTCGTCGTCGTCGAGGTGGTTGCCGTACTCGGGGAGTCCGCTGGTGTGCTGGAGGAGGTGGCGGACGGTGATGGTGCTCCCGTCGATCCCCTCGCCCCGGACGAGGCCGGGCAGGTGGGTGTCCACGAAGTCGTCCAGGCCGAGCTTCCCCTCGGCGACCAGTTGCAGGACCACGACCGCCGTGAACGTCTTGGTGTTGCTGCCGATCCGGACCTGGCCGTCCCTGGGCACCTTCGAGCCGGTGGCCAGGTCGCCGGTCCCGGCGGTGTAGGTACGGGTACGGCCGTCCCTTCCCTTGACGCTCGCCAGCGCGGCGGGCAGCCCGTCGTCACGCACCAGCGTGTTCAGGACCTGCTGGACGGCGTCCGGCCTCGCTCGGGCGGAGGCGGTGGCGGGGTCGGCGGCGAGGGCGGCGGGCGGGGCGAGGACGCCCGCCGTCATGACGCCGAAGGCCGCCGCGGCCACGGCCGACACGGCCCGTCGCCGCTTGCCGCCCCGCTGCCCGGTCGGAGAACTGGGGGCCTGCCGGATCTGCGTACGCATCGGTCAACTCCTGGAGATCGTTCGGTGTGGGCACGATCCTGGTTTCCGGGGGCCTCCCTCCACATCGCGGGAAGGCGGGAAAGATCACTCCCCCGATCGGGGGAGGCCCCCGACGGAGTTCCCGGCGATACTCGCGATCGGGCGGCGGGCGGCGGGCGACAGGCGGTGCGCGGTGGGCGGCGGGCCTCGGCGAGACGCGCGAGGCGGGGTGCCCGCAGCCGGGCCACCGCCCGATGTCCCGGGCCCGGCACCCTGCACCCGCCCCCCGGCACCCGAGGCCCCGAGAAGGCGCCGGACGGGCGGGTGGGAGACTGGCAGGCATGGATGTCGCACGCAGGAACAACATCAGGGTGACCGGGCGTGCCGACGGGCCGGTGGTCGTCCTCGCGCACGGGTTCGGGTGCGACCAGAACATGTGGCGCCTGGTCGTTCCGGCCCTGGCGAACGACTACCGCGTGGTCCTGTTCGACTACGTCGGGTCCGGCCGGTCGGACGCGTCCGCGTGGACCGAGGACCGCTACAGCTCGCTGGACGGCTACGCCCGGGACGTGGTCGAGGTCGTCGAGGAGCTGGACCTGCGGGACGTGACGTTCGTGGGGCACTCGGTCAGCGCCATGGTGGGGGTGCTCGCGGCGGCCGCCGTCCCGGAGCGGTTCTCCCGGCTGGTGATGGTGGCGCCCTCCCCCTGCTACATAGACGAGGACGGCTACCGGGGCGGGTTCGACGCCGGGGACATCGACGAGCTGCTGGAGTCGCTGGAGTCCAACTACCTGGGCTGGTCCGCGGCGATGGCCCCGGTGATCATGGGCAACCCGGACCGGCCGGAGCTCGGCGAGGAGCTGACCACGTCGTTCTGCGCGACCGATCCGGACATGGCGCGGGTCTTCGCCCGGACCACGTTCCTGTCCGACAGCCGTGACGACCTGAAGTCGGTGGCGGTGCCGACGCTGGTGCTGGAGTGCGCCCAGGACGTGATCGCCCCCCGTGAGGTGGGCGCCTACGTCCACGCCGCGATCCCCGGCAGCCGGCTGGTGACCCTGGACGCCACCGGCCACTGCCCGCAGCTCAGCGCGCCGGAGGCCACGGCCGAGGCGATCCTCGGCTTCGTCGGAGCCGCCCGATGACGGCTCGCGCCGACGACCGGAGCCCCGGCGGCCCGAGACGGGAGGGGGGCCTGAACGCCCCCGACGCGACGTTCACCGCCCTCCTGGAGGACAGCGCCGAGGAACTGTACGAGCAGGCGCCCTGCGGCTACCTGTCCACCCTGATGGACGGCACCGTGGCGAAGATCAACACCACCCTGCTGGACTGGCTGGGCCTCGGCCGCGACCAGGTGGTGGGCCGGATGCGGTTCGCCGACCTCCTCACCGTCGGCGGCAGGCTCTACCACGAGACGCACTTCGCGCCGCTGCTGCACCTGAACGGCGAGATCAGCGGGATCGCCCTGGAGCTCAAGGCGGCAGGCGGCACGCGGCTGCCGGTCCTGGTCACCTCCCGGGTGAAGACCGGCGCCGGCGGCGAGCCGATGCTCATCCGCACCAGCGTCTTCGACGCCCGCGACCGCCGGGCCTACGAAGCCGAGCTGCTGCGCGGCCGACGGGCGGCCGAGGAGGCCCGCCGGCAGGCGGAGGCGGACCGCGAGCGCCTCCAGGAGGCGCTGGCCGTGCTGCAGCAGAGCCTGCTGCCCTCCGCCCTGCCCGTCGTGCCGGGGCTGGAGGCCGCCTCGCACTACCACACCGCCTCGCCCGACCTGCTGGGCGGAGACTTCTACGACCTGTTCCCCCTGGACGGCGCCCGGTGGGCGTTCTTCCTGGGCGACGTCTGCGGCAAGGGCCCCCAGGCCGCCGCCGTGACCTCGCTGACCCGCCACACCCTGCGCGCCGCCGCCCTGCACGACCCCGACCCGGTCACGGTGCTCCACACGCTCAACACCGTGCTGAACGAGCGGTACACCAGCGGCGGCGACACCCGCTACTGCACCGCCGTCTTCGGTGTCCTGCACCCCCGGGGCGACACCTGCACGGTCCAGCTGGCCTCCGGCGGCCACCCCTCGACGCTGGTCCAGCGTGCGGACGGCACCGCCGAGTTCCTCACCACTCCCGGCGGCATGCTCATCGGCGTGCTGCCCGACGCCCAGTTCACGCCCACCCGCACCGTCCTCTCCCGCGGGGACACGCTGCTGCTCTACACCGACGGCCTGACCGAGGCCCGGATCGGCCCGAACCGCGAGCTGTACGGCGAGGAGGCCCTGCTAGCCTTCGCGGCCACCCGCGCCCCGGCCGGGCCTCAGGCCCTGGTCACCGCCCTCACCGGGCTGCTCGCCGGCTTCGGCGACGGCCTGGACGACGACACCGCCCTACTCGCCCTCGGCATCCCCTCCCCGGCCCCTGCTACGAGTGAAGAGCACGGATGAACCCGCTGACGATCACCACCCGAGACGCCGCGACCGGTCCCGTACTGGAGATCGCCGGTGACCTCGACCACCACACCGCCCCCGGCCTCCGCGAGGCAGTCGACACCCTCCCCCTCGCCGGCGGACAGTTGCTGGTCCTCGACCTGGCCCGGCTGGACTTCTGCGACTCCAGCGGCATCACCGTCCTGCTGGCCGCCCGCAACGTCGCCGTGGGCCACGGCGCCCGCATCGCGCTGGCCGCCGTACCCTCCAACACCGCCCGCATCCTCGGCATCGTCGGCCTGGACCGGGTCTTCACCATCCACCCCGACACCGCCACCGCCGTGCTGCGTTCCTGACCGGGCGCCACCGGGGCGACCGCTGCACGCACCCCGGCACGGCCCCGCCGGATCGGACTCAGGCCGGACCCGCGCGCCGGCCGGACCGCGCGCGGTGCGACCGTGACGGCCTCCGGCGTGCCGGGCGACGGACGCCTCGCCTCGACGGCCTACCGGTCCGGCTGGTCCGGCTGGTCCGGATGCCACCGTGCGGGTGCGACGGACCGCGCGGGCGGCCACGTTGAGAAGATGGACATCATCGTCGTACTGGAACTGGACATGCCCACCAACGTTCGGATCCTCGGACCCGACCACACGCCGGCGGACCCGGAGAACCCGGTGCGCCTCGCGCACGCCGCCCCCGCGGACGCGTCGGGCGTCTGCGGCCCCCTCACCCTGTGCGGTCTGGACACCGGCGAGATGACCCTCGCCCCGCACCGCTTCACCGACACCGACCGGTCGGGGGTCCGACCGCACTGGCACACGTGCAGCACCTGCCAGACCGCCCGGCAGAGCACCGCGCCCAGAGCCCCCGAACCGGCCACCACGGACCGCTTCGAGGACAGCGCCCACCCCGCAGGAACCGCAGCACGCTGAACCGGTCCCCGGACGCGACGGCATCACCCCCGCCGCCCCGGGCCCGGCCGCCGCAGGCCCGGCCGTCGCCGCCCTGTCCGCACGGGCCCGCGGCGCCGGGCCGGCCGAGCGGCTCCGGACCGAGGCCGGACCGAGGCCGGACACGCGGTCGGATGCGCGGTCGGCGGTCAGCTCGTGGCGAAGCGTGGGGCGAAGGCGGTGAACCAGAGGGCCCCGAAGGTGGCGACGGTCATCAGCGGCACGAAGAAGCGGGTCTCCCGACGGCTGCCGGTCCGCCGGATCAGGACCACTTCGAAGCGCCGCCGGTACGGCCACAGCAGCGGCGCGCCCCGCCGGGTCAGGCAGTCGCCGAGCAGATGGGTCAGGGCGCCCAGACCGACCGTGTAGGGCAGCCAGCCGGCGATGCCGTCGAACCAGGCGGCGACCGTCGCCGTGCCGACCCCGGCCAGACCGACCGAGGTCACCCACGCGGTCAGCCCGTGCCCGGGCGGATACAGGTGCAGGGCGCGCGCCGCGAGGGCGAGGAGGAAGAAGGTGACACCGAGGGTGAAGCCGTCGCCGAGACGGGTGACGCCCCACCAGGTGCCGCCACTGACGAGTGCCACGAACAGCAGCGAGTGGGTGGCGTGGCGGTGTCCGCCGCTCAGCTTGCCCACCAGGCGGCAGAGCCCCCTCGACAACGGGCCCAGCAGGTGCGCGGGTGTCGCGTCGTGGTGGTCGAGGTCGGGGAGCAGCGCGGCCCCGGCGCAGAGCAGCGTGCCCACCAGGATCTCGCCGGGGCGCAGCTCCTTGCCGAGCAGGGCCTCCGGCAGGAACGACGCCGTCGCGGCGAAGATCAGTGCCCCGCTGACCGCGTGTGACTGGCCCAGCATGCCGGATCGCACCTGTCCCTTCTGCCCCTCGGGCGCCGTCCGCTCCCCCGCCGGCCGACCGTGCGGCGGGGCCGTCGTGGGGAGGAGTCCGTCTGCTACCCGCCGTTCCCTCTCCCACTCCCGGCCGTGCCACGGCGGCGGGCGATCCGCCTGGCCGGTCCGGGGAGTTCCTGACGCTCGGACGGGTTGCTGACACTCGGAGGGCCTGCCACCCCGGATCCTGACGCCCATGGGCCCGATGCGCCGGGCCCGATGCGCCGGGCCTGACGCACCGGGCCCTGCTCCGCCCGGGGCCGGCCGGGAACGCGTGAAGCGGCCGGGTCGGGGCACACGGCCCGCATGATGACACCAGGGGGCGTACGCTCCGTCAGACGGATCGTCCTGGCACTGCCGGCCCAGACCGTCGTGCTGGTGCTGGCCGGACTCCTCGTCACGCATCCGCCGTTCGGCCTCTGGGACCAGCGGGAGCCGACGGTCGTGACCTGGCTGGCGGAGCACCGGAACCCGTCGCTCGACCGGGCCTCCGGGTGGGTCTCGGCGATCGGCTTCACCCCCGCCATCGTCGCCGCGACCGCCGCGGTGATGCTGGCGCTCGTGCTCGCGGGGCGGCCGCGCCGGTGGCGGGAGGCGTTGTTCGTCGGCGGCGCGGTCCTCGCCCAGGCCGTCGTCTTCGTGACGGCGGCGGCGCTGGTGGGCCGCTCCCGGCCCGACGTGGTCCGACTGGACGGGGCCCTGGCCACCTCCAGTTTCCCGTCCGGGCACGTGGGCGCCGCGACGGCCCTGTACGGAGCGCTGGCGGTGCTCGCGCTGCGATCGGCGAAGGGCCGGCGCCGGTACCTCCCGGTCGTCGCGCTGCTCTGCCTGGTGCCGCTGCTGGTCGCGGCGAGTCGGCTCTACCGGGGGATGCACCACCCGACGGACGTGGTGGCCGGGCTGCTGAACGGCGCCGTCGCCCTCTGGGTCCTGAGCACGCTCCTGCGGCCCGAACGGCGCCCCGCGGCACGGCGGGCCGTACCGCCCACGCAGGCCGCGCCCGGGTCGGCCACCGCGGGCGCGGCCACCGGGAGCCGGGAAGCCGCCGGCCCCGCGGGCCGACGCGCGATGGTGGTGTCCAACCCCGTGGTGACCGATCCCGCCGTTCTCGACGACGTCCTCGCGGTGCTCGCGGCGCACGGGTACCGGGAGCCCCGGCTCGCCGAGACCGACCCCGACGACCTCGGGCGGTCGGCCGCCGCCCGGGCGGTCGCGGACGGCTTCCCGCTGCTGGTCGTCTGCGGCGGCGACGGCACCGTGACCGCCTGCGCCCAGGCCCTCGCCGGGACCCGGACCGCGCTGGCCGTCGTCCCGTGCGGCACCGGCAACCTGCTCGCCCGCAACCTCGGCCTGCCGACCTCGCCGGCCCGGGCGCTGGCCGCCGCGCTCGACGGCGCACCGCGCCGCATCGACCTGGCCCTGGCGGAGGGCGACGGCATCGAACCGACCCTCGTCGGGGCGATGGCCGGGATCGGCCTGGACGCCGCCGTCATGGCGGACACCGGGCGCGGCCTCAAGCGCCGCCTCGGCTGGGCCGCCTACCTGGTGGGGATCGCCCGGCACCTCGGGGACCGGCGGATGCGGCTCGCCGTCACGCTCGACGACGGCGCCACCTTCCACCGCCGCGCCGCCATGGCCGTCGTGGGCAACGTCGGCTCGCTCCAGGGCGGCGTGCGCCTGCTGCCGCAGGCCGAACCGGACGACGGTGTGCTCGACCTGGTCCTGTTCCAGCCCCGGGGGTTCGCCGGCTGGTGCACGGCGACGCTCCGGCTGGTGACCGGTCGGCACGGCCGGCAGGAGCAGGACCCGCGGCGCGGCGGGACCGGGCAGGCCGACCGGGACGCGCAACCCACGCAGGCCGAGCGCTCCGCGCGCGGGAACGGGAGCAGCCTGGAACACTTCCGTGGCCGCCGGATCACGCTCGTCACGGAGCACGGAAGCCCGCGCGAGCTGGACGGCGAGCCGGTGGGCGACGGCCGACGGCTGCGCCTGACCGTGCGGCCGGGCGCGCTGCTGGTGCACGCCCCGGTCCCCGCGGGCGACCGTCCCGGCCGGGGGCGGGCCTCCGTGCCCCCGCCGCGCCCGGCGGCGGAGCCGACGGGCCCCTCCCCGGCGGGACCACCGACCGACGCGGGTCCCCGGACCGTCGGGGCGGCGGGCTGATGGGCACCGCGAGGAGGGTACGGGGCCGGGGCGGCGACCTCTCCGCCGACGAGGCGGTCGCGACCCTGCGGGAGCACGGCCGCTGGCCGCTCTTCCGCGACGCCGTGGTCCGCTTCCGGTACGCCGACGGGTTCAGTCACGCCCGCGCCCTGGCCTTCCAGACCGTCCTGGCCGTCGTCCCGTTCGCCATCGCCGTCATCGGCCTCTCCGAGGTCATGCACACCGAGCGGATCGGCATGGTCGCCGAGCTCACCATCGAACGGCTGACCGCCGGGCCGAGCGCGGACATGGTCCGCGACGTGCTGGACCGCAGCCGGACGCGGGCCGGCTCGGGCGGCACGGTCGCACTCTGGTTCGGCCTGGTGTTCTCGATGGTCAACCTGGTCACGGCGATGAGCCAGATCGAACGCGGCGCCAATCGCATCTACGGCATCGAGCGGGACCGCCCCGCCCACCGCAAGTACGGCCGGGGCCTGGTGATGGCCGTCCTGGCGGGACTCCCGATGGGAGCGGGCCTCGTCGTCCTGGTCGCGGGCCCGGAGATCGCCGCCTCCGTGGCCGACGTCTACCGGCCGAACAGCGTCGTCGTGACCGTCTGGTCGGTGCTCCACCGGCCCTTGGGGTTCAGCCTGGCCCTGCTCTCCTCCGTCGTGATCTTCCGGCGCGCGCCGCGGCGCAAGCAGCCCGGCTACAGCTGGCTCGCCTTCGGCGCCGCCGTCCACCTGGTGCTCTGGCTGGCGACGACCTGGCTGCTCCGCACCTACCTGAAGATCAGCGGGTCCTTCGACGCCGTGTACGGGCCGCTCAGCGCGGGCGTCTCGCTGCTCGTCTGGGCCTACCTCACGGCGATCGCACTGCTCCTCGGCATCTCGTTCGCCGCCCAGCTGGAGGCGGACCGGGCCGGCCGGCGCTCGCCGATCGAGCCGGATCCGGGGCCTGACCAGCCCGGACGTGGGTAGCCGTCGAAGGATGAACACCGATTCCCGATCCCTCCGCCGGCGCCCCCCGCGCCGACCGCTGCGCGCCGCCGACCGCCGCTTCGGCCGCCGGCTGCTGGCCGCCGCCGGCGCGTTCACGCTCGCCTCGGTACCGGCCGGCGTCCTGCTGGTGCTGATCGAGGCACGCTGGACGCCGCTGGCCGAGCTCGACCGCGGCGCCGCCGACCGCCTGCACACCGCCGTCCTCGGGCACCCCGCGCTGCTGTCCGTGATCCGTGTGCTGAGCGACCGCGTGTGGGACCCGGTCACGCTGCGCCTGCTGGTCGCGGCGGCCGTGGGCTGGCTGCTGTACCGGCGCGCGTGGAGGCTGGCCGCGTGGGCCGCCGCCACGGAGATCGCGGCAGGATTCACCGGATTCCTGGTCAAGGCGGCCGTCGGCCGGGTCCGCCCGAGCCTGCCCGACCCGGTGGCCCTGGCACCCGGATACTCCTTCCCCTCCGGGCACGCGATGACGGCCGCCGTCTCCTGCGCGGTCCTGCTGCTCGTCCTGGAGCCGGTGGTACCGAGGGCGCTGCGGCCGGCCGCCTGGGCCGTGGCCGCGGTGTCCGTGCTCGGCGTGGGCTTCACCCGCGTCGCGCTGGGCGTGCACTGGGCCAGTGACGTGCTCGGCGGCTGGCTGCTCGGGGCGGGGCTGGTCGTGGCGACGGCGTGGGCGTTCGACGCGTGGCGGCTGGAGACCGGCCGCGGCGTGCCGCCGGTGACGGACGGTCTGGAGCCGGAGCTCGCGACGGCGGGACCGGAAGGGCCGGAGGAGTCGGCCCCCGCCGGGCGGTGAGCACCCCGAGCACCCGGCGACGGCACCGGCCCGTCGCCGGGTGCTCGACCGAACCCGGCGCCGTCAGTCGAATGACCGATGCGTCGGCTCCCGGTGGTGAAGGACAGTGGGCCCGCACCTCGCCCACCGGAAAGGACGGAAGCGTGAAAATCACGCCCAGGCGGCGGCTGCCCGCCATCACCCTGTTCACCATCGTTTCAGTTCTGTTCTTCGCGAACTCCGCAGCCCATGCTTCGCAGCCGGGAGAGGGAACCAGCTGGACGCACGAGACCGAATCCGGACACAACGTGTTCGCGCTCGGCGCCATGGCCGAGACCCGCGACCCCAACAACAACGTCCTCGTCCAGGTCTGGCGGGCCGCGAACAACACCATCCGCCTGTCCGTCGGCCACGGCCCGGAGGTCACGATGGCCGGCGCCACCACCTACGCCGACCCGGTGGTGGAATGGGTGACGACGAACGGATCGAGCTCCACCTTCCGCGTGTTCCACACCGGCACCAACGGATTCGTCTTCTACACGTACGTGACCGCCGGTACGTCCGACCAGACACCCCACGTGCAGCCCGAGTGGGAACAGGTCCCCCACGGGGTGGCGACGCCCAACACCCTCCCCGTGTCCGTCGTTTCACTCCCCAACCAGAGTGTTCTGATGAGTTGGCGCGGTTCCAGCAGCGACGAGGACTGGAGCATCTACTTCGACGGGACGTCGAACTCCTGGAACTACCCGTCGACGGTTCCCGGGGCGAGGAGTGAATCCCCCCTCCACCTGGAGATGGACCTGTCGCCCTGGAACCTGAACTGGCGGGGCACCGTCGTCGGCACGTGGCTCGGTACGGACGGCCAGGTCAACCTCATTCGCCAGACCTACGGCCAGAGCAACTGGTGGGGGCACGAAATCCTTTCCGGGATCCGCGGAGAGGGCCAGCCGGCCGTGGCGATCGCGGCCAACGGTCAGGGACAGGTAGCCGTACGCCGGGCGGGGGACCACCGGATCGCCCTCGCGAGGATCGACGCGAACGGCGGATGGCAGGGAGGGTGGGACCTGGAGACGACCGGGTACGTGGCCAGGGCCATCAATCTCATCGCCTATCAGACCGCGGTCTACCTGCTGGCCACCGGCACCAGCGGCGGCGTGGACTGGAAGCAGTCACGGCAGTTCTGACGGCTGCCACCAGGCCGACGAGACCGAGTAGGCCCCGCCCTGCCGACGCTCACCGGCGGGACGGGGCCGAGAGGGGCGCGGGACGGCATTGAGTCGTCATCAGTAACAATCCCGCGCCCCCGGTTCTGAGGGCATCCGGCTCAGATCGGCAGGTTCCAACTCGGACCGGCCTCACTGCCGATCCACACGCGCTGGCCGAGGGGCGAGACCGTGATGCCGAACCCGTCCTGGTGGGGCTCGCCGGCTGCCTGCCAGGCTTCAACGGCACTCTCCACCTGGTCTTACAAGCCTGCTCGGCCCCGCCCCCGGTGACGGGCGTGACCTCGGCGGGTGGATCGGCAGAACCTCCTCCGGGCCTCCCACCGCCCCGGGCCGAACCCGAGGTGACCGCCGCTCAGACTTTCACGACCCACCCGCCCCCGGGCGAGAAGCGTCGGGCGGACTCGGCCTGCGCGTCGCCGGTCCTGTTGTGAACGAAGCCGAGGCCGGAACGAGACAGCCGACCTCCCGACCGGACGGTGGTCGTCCGGTGCGCACTAGGCTGCGTGCCCATGGGACTTTCGATATCGGTCGGCCTCCTCCACGACCAGGCGCGCAACGACCCCGAGGGGCTCGACTACCACCGGCGCGCCTTCGCCCGCCTCGGCCGGGCGCTCGCGGCGCAGGGAGTCGACTGGCACGAGCCGCCGATCGCCGGCCCGCCGCACTCCCCCACCTTCTCCGGCGGCTTCCCGTACGGCTACCTGACCCAGCTGCGCCGCATCGTGGTGCTCGTCGGGCGCGGTGAGCCCGTCACGCCCGCCGCGTCGATCGGCGAGCAGGAGTGGGACCGCGACTGCGAGAAGATCCAGGACGAGACGTCGATGTTCTCGTCCCACCTGCTCTGTCACGCCGACAACGCGGGCTACTACGTGCCGGTCGACTTCGCCGACCCGCTCTTCCTCCCTCCCGAGGCGGAGGTCGCGGGCGCCGGGATGGTCGGCTCCGCCCAGCGTCTCCTCGCGGAGCTCTCGGCCGTCGCGCCTGCCCTCGGCATCGGCGTCGACGCCGGGGGCCTCGCCCTCGGCCCGCAGGAGACCGGGCCGGCCGGGAGGGACGCGGCCGACGAACCGTTCGAATCGGAGCGCTTCGCCTGGCACCAGCTCCACCGGGCGTGCCTGGCGAGTGTCACCGGCGGCTACGCCGTCGTGTTCCACTGAGTTCGTTCCGCCGAGCTCCGGGGAGGCACGCGCGCTCCCCGGACACGTCGTCACGAGGGCGTCGGCCGCGGAGCCCGGTCGGCCGGCATCCGCTACCGGGTTCGTCGGGGCCTGCGGAGGCGGCCCCGCCCCGGCCGCGCGCTCACGCGGCCGGGGCGGGGAAGGCGGAGGAGAAGGGGCTCAGGCCGGGCGGACCGTGACGGTGTGCCGGGAGCGGACCAGTTGCAGCATCGGGCACCGCGCGTCCGCGGCGGCCAGCAACTCCGCCAACTCCTCGGGTGAGGCGGCTCCCCGCAGCTCCACCACCGCCGTCAGGTCGTACGGCACGGCGGGCGCCTCGGTCGGCACACCGAAGAACCGGGCATCGTTGTTGCGCGCGTTCACCCGGACCTCGGCCCGGTCGAGCGAGACGTCCGACAGTGCCGCGATGCACAGGACGGTGTGCGTCAGGCAGGTGCTGATCACCGCGCAGAGCAGCTCCGGAGAGGACGGGCCGAGGCCGAAGCCGCCGATGTCGGGGCCGCCGTCACCGACGAACGACCAGTCCCCCACCCGGACCTTGCGGACCCCGGTCGCGTCGTCGGCCACGCAGACCGCGCCGATCTCCTCGTCCCAGTCCGAACTCTCGGGCCGCCGGCGGGCGGCGTCGCGCATCGCCGCGCCCTTGTCACGCAGGTGCTCGGCCAGGCCCGGCCGCCGCGCTGCAGGTATGTGCGTCATGGCCGGTAGCGTACGGGCCGCAGCCGGCGGACCCGACCAAGGTCCACCGGACGGCACGCAGTTGGGCGACCGCCTCACCCGCTGCGGGACGCGCCCACCGCCGGCCCCCAACACCACGACGGACCCGGCGGCACGGGGCAGGGGCATAGCGCACGGGGCACATCGCACGGGGCACGGGGCACGCCGGGTTGCCCCTTCGGGCGGTTCCGGCCCGGATTCGGGGCGCTCTGGCGACGCGCCGTTGACCCGGCACCGGCGGGGCGGCAGGGTGACTGTGCGGTCCGGACGGCCGACCCTGCGCGCAAGAGCGCCGCATACGGCCCTGAGCAGGCTCTGCGGACGTCCGGTCATTCGTCGACGAATCGACGATCACCGACGATCCGGGCGAATTCGACCGCACAGCCGGGCACATCGGCCATGACGAATACGGCTACTCCCGAACGCCCCGTGGCCGGACCGGTGACGAGCGGAGTGCCCCGGCGCCCCGGAAGGCGACGGGGCACCCGGGACCGTCTCCGAAACTTCCGGACGTGCGCAACCTTTCACCCCGCCCACGGCATCTAGTGGGTATCAGGGTCACGGGACGAGAGGGGCACGCAAGGCGAAGCCACGGGGGCGCACGGGCGCAGGAGGAGTCGGCGGGCGACCCGCCGACGACGGCCGCCTCCACTGACTCCTTTCGGCTCCGCACCACGGGCGGGGGCCTGTCGAATTCCTTGCAGGAATCCTGAATTTCCCTTTCACGTCCATTTAGTACGCATACGATTTGATGTGGATAAGTCGAATCCAATACCTGTTACAGAGCCGTGACAGCCGTGCACGGTTAATTGTTCGATCAGCGAGGGGCCGCGGCTAGTATTCCCGCATGGCATCGAACCTCCCTCCGATATGGAATTCCCCCGACGGCGAAGCCCCCCTACGGCCTCGCAGTTCTCCGCTTCGGCTGGCCCGCCACGGTGCGACCTTCCTCGGCGTGAGCGTCGTGTCCGGGGCACTGCTCGCCGGCCTCGCCCTGCCCGCCGCCGGGGCGCTCGGGCTGACCGCGAAGGACACGGCGGAGGGCTTCGACGACATCCCCGACGACTTCGACACCCCTCCGCTCTCCCAGGTCACACAGATCTTCGACGCCAAGGGCGGGCTGATCGCCAAGGTGTACGAGCGCGACCGCACCGTCCTCGCCGCCGACCAGATGTCGCCGTACATGCGGCAGGCCCAGGTCGACATCGAGGACGCCCGCTTCTACGAGCACGGCGCCGTCGACCTCAAGGGCGTGCTCCGCGCGATCAGCAAGAACGCGGAGAGCGGCACCGCCTCCCAGGGCGCCTCGACGCTGACCCAGCAGTACGTGAAGAACGTCAACGTCGAACTGGCCGGCGACGACCAGGCCGCCGTCAAGGAGGCGCAGCGCAAGACCCTGGGGCGCAAGATCCAGGAGCTGAAGATCTCGATCAAGCTGGAGGAGGACCTGACCAAGGACCAGATCCTCACCGACTACCTCAACATCACGTACTACGGAAACTCCGCCTACGGTGTGGAGGCCGCCGCCCAGCGGTACTTCAGCAAGAGCAACAAGGACCTGACGATCGCCGAGGCCGCCACCCTGGCCGGCCTGGTGCAGAACCCGTCGGCCTACGACCCGAAGCTGCACCCGCAGGCCGCGCAGATCCGGCGCGACGTGGTGATCGACAAGATGGTCGAGAACAAGCACATCACCGCGGACCAGGCCAAGGAGGCCAAGGCCGCCCCGCTGGGCCTCCAGTTCAAGACCCCGCAGAACGGCTGCATCACCGCCCAGGCCGGCATGGGCTTCTTCTGCGACTACATCAAGCACGTGGTCAAGCAGGACCCGGCCTTCGGCAAGAACGCCGCCGACCGGAAGAAGTTCTGGGACCAGGGCGGCCTGAACATCCACACCACCCTCGACCCCGACAAGCAGGCCGCCGCCCAGGCCGCGGTGAGCAACAACGTACGGGTCACCGACACCGTCTCGGCCGCCGCCACCATGGTCGAGCCCGGCACCGGCAAGATCCTCGCCATGGCCCAGACCCGGCCGTACGGCCTGGACACGAAGAAGAACCAGACCGTCGTCAACCTCAACGTCGACGCGGCGATGGGCGGCGGCAACGGCTTCCAGCCCGGGTCCACGTTCAAGCCCGTCGTCGCAGCGGCGGGGCTGGAGGCGGGGCTGTCCTCGACCCAGGAGTACTCCTCCCCGAACAAGCTCGACTACCCGACGATGAAGACGTGCGAGGGGACCTGGAAGAACACCACCCGGCCCAAGGCGGTGGTGCCCAACGAGTCCGCGAACGAGAAGGGCCCCTACCAGCTGAAGAAGGCGATGGCGCTGTCCATCAACACCTACTTCGTGCAGATGGAGGAGGAGATCGGACTCTGCCGCGTCAAGCAGATGGCCAACAAGCTCGGCATCACCGGCCGGGCCAGCGGCCAGCCCCTGGAGGAGGTTCCCGCGATGGGCCTGGGCGTCGGGGAGGTGAGCCCGCTGACCATGGCGAACGTCTACGCCACGTTCGCCGCCCAGGGCAAGCACTGCACCCCGATCTCGATCAACAAGATCACCACGGTGGACGGCAAGGACGTCCCCGTCCCGGTCGGCGCCTGCGAGCAGGTGTTCTCCGAGACGACGGCGCAGATCCTGAACACCATCCTGAACGGCGTGACCGCGGACGGAACCGGCGCGGCCCTCAACCTGGAGGGCGACCGGCCGATCGCCGGCAAGACCGGCACCTCGGACCACAAGAAGGCCGCCTGGTTCAGCGGTTACACCCCGCAGCTCGCCACCGCCGTCTGGCTCGGCGGCCCCAACGGCGGTGTCGAGATGCGGGACATCACCATCAACGGCAAGCACCGCATCGAGGTGTTCGGCGCCGACGGCCCCGGGCCGATCTGGCGCGACGCCATGAACCTGGCCCTGCGGGGCGCGCCCAAGCAGTCCCTGCAGATGGTCGACATCCCCGACCCGGCGCCCAAGCCCGACCCGAGCGCCACCGAGACCCCCTCGGGCCCGCCGTCCACCAGCCCGCCGGCCACGCAGCGCTGACAACGGCGATCTCCGCGGCGGCGCCGACAGGTCCGTTCGAGGGCCGCCCTCGACGCGCTGGGCAACGAGGCGGTGCGTGCCTGCGTCGGCCAGGCCGTCCGGGAACACCTCGGCCGGTGGCTGGAGGAGCACCGGAACGGGCCGCAGCCGTCGTCGGCCGCATCGTCCGGAGCGCCCGCCGGGACCGACCGGCGACCGACCGGCGACCGACCTGACGGGCAGGATCCCGGCCGCGCCGACGAGTATCGGCCAGTCGGACCCGAACGATGTCCAATTACCTTGCATTGACACTGGCTTGACCATCATTTTAATGTCGGCACGGCGGCGTCGGTCGACGCCGCCGGCTACCCCGACACACCTCGGAGGTCCGAATGGAACAGCTCATCAAGAAGATGACCCAGGACGACAAGTGGAAGGGCTGGGTCGCCGCCAACTCCGCGCAGAACGCCAAGGACGGCTGCATCAGCGTGGCCAAGTCCGGCTGCATCAGCGTCGCGAAGTCCGGCTGTATCTCCTGACGCACCACCCGCACGACGTGGGCCGGGCCGGCGCACCGCGCCGGCCCGGCCTCCGCCCGCAGACCCACGCCGGCACGTCACGGCAGCGGGCCGCCGATGCTCCGCGTACTCACCGGAGGTGACAGTGAACGGCCAGCCGACCGCCGAGGTGGTCGACCGGATCAGGGACATTCCGATCTACCGGGCCTCGATCGAACAGGGCCACTTCCCCATTCTGGAGAAGCCCGAGATTGCGCGCGGATTCCCGGACAACTGGATGACTCCGGCCCTCGCCGCCGCGCTCGAAGCCGGCCAGGCGGAGTTCGTACTCTCCACGGGCACGAATCACGCCAGAATGCAGATCATCCGCCCGCCGTACTTCCTGCTGAACTCCTACTACCGGCTGTGGAGCGAGCACCCCGAAATCGCCGCGACCTGGGAGCAGGGCTGCCGACGGGTCTCCCTCACCACCGTCCTGGCCACCGAGCACGTCGCCCGGGTCAACGCCAGGAAGCGGGGGGAGGACCCGGCCCCCGAGCCGGCCCTGAGCGACCGGTGGCTCGACGACCGCACCGTCTACCTCAACCTCCGCCTGGACCCGGCCCGGTGGCAGCGGGCGGACGTCGAACGGATGCTCGGGGAGATCGAGGAGGCGCGGCTGGCCCACCCGGAGGGCCGCTACCACCTCGACTGCTCCGGCTACCACCTCGCCCACCTGGTGCGGAAGGCCGTCGAGTGGGGCCTGTGGGAGAGGTTCCCGCAGCCGGCCAGCATCGTCCACGCCTACGAGTACACCCCGGTGAACGTGGTCCGGTACCTGCGGGCACACTTCGACTGCCCGATCGTGGACCTGTTCGGCAGCACCGAGCTCGGCTACCTGTACTACAGCGACCGGACCGGCCGGTACCGCCCGTATCTCGACCGGATGAGCGTCGAACTCCTCCCGGTCGCCCCGGGCAGCGAGATCTACAGCCTCATCGTGACGAGCGTGCGGAACCCGTACATGCCGCTGGTCCGCTACCGCTCGGGGGACTGCGTCCGCACGCTGGACGGCAGCCCGGACCCGGACCGCATCGCCCGGTTCTGCGGCCGGGAGAAGGAACTCCTCCCCTCCCCCCACGGGCCGGTCGCGCAGGGCGACCTCGACGACCTCGTCGGCGGCGTCGCGCCCCGGATCTTCCTGCACCGCCTGCACGTGGGCGGCCCCGACGACGAGGCCGTGCTGCGCTGCACCACCTTCGACGGCTCCCCTCTCGACCCGGCCGAGGCCGACGCCCTGGCCGACGGCGTCCGGCGGCTCACCGGACGGCGATGTCACGTCGAGCACCGAGAGCACCTGCCGATCGGCAAGTCGGGCAAGTACGCCTGGCTCGCGACGGACGGCCGACCAGCGGACGGAGAAGCATGACCACCCAGGCCCACGTCTCGGCCGACGACCTCAAGGCCCTGCTCGGCGACGTCCTGCACGCCGAGGCGGTCGCGTACACGGCCGACCGGACCGGCGTGACCCCGGCCGAGGCCGAGCGCCAGGTCACCGAGTGCCTGCGCTACCTCTACCTCGTCTCCCGCTACCGCGAGGAGCTCGCCGGCCTCTTCCTCCCCGTCGAGCAGGACATCGACGAGATCTGGCACTACCTCATCCTGCAGACCCGCGAGTACCGGGTCCTGTGCGAGGAGCGCCTGCCGGGCGGGTTCTTCATCAACCACCGCAGCATCGCCTACGAGGCGTACCAGGAGGAGCCCGGCCGGGAGCGGGCGGCCGAGGAGGCGCTGCGCTGGATCCCCCTGTACTGCCGGGAGTTCGGCCCCTTCGACGAGGGGACGCCGGCCCACTGGACCATCGTCCGCTACCTGCACGAGGACATGGAGATGTCGCTGGAGGAGATCTCGGCGCTCCGCCCGCTGGCGTCCGCATGACGCTCCCGTCCTCGGCCTCCTCCTCCGCCTCCTCACCGACCGTCGCGGATCCCGGCCGTCCGCCCGAACACCCGGCCCAGCGGCGGGTCCTGACCGTCCTGGTGATCTCCCAGGTGGTCAGCGGCGCCGGGCTCACCGCGGGCATCGTGGTGGGTGCGCTGCTCGCCGAGGAGATGCTCGGGTCGACCGGGCTGGCCGGCATCCCGAGCGCCCTGTTCACCGGCGGGTCCATGCTCGGAGCGCTGGGTATCGGCCGCCTCTGCCAGCGCCGGGGGAGGCGGCCGGGGCTCGGTCTCGGCTACGCGGTCGGCGCCCTGGGCAGCATCGGCGTGGTGGCGGCGGTGGCCGCCGACAACGTGCCGCTGCTGCTCGTCTCGCTCCTGGTCTACGGCGCCGGCACCGCCACCAACCTGCTCGCCCGGTACGCGGGCGCCGACCTCGCCTCGCCGGACCGTCGCGGCCGGGCCCTGAGCCGGGTCCTGCTCGCCGCGACGCTCGGCGCGGTCGCCGGCCCCAACCTGGTGACCGTCACCGGCGACGTGGCGCAGACCTGGGGGATCCCGCGCCTGGCCGGCCCGTTCCTGCTGGCCGCCTTCGGGTACGCGGCGGCCGCCGCCGTCCTGGGCACGCTGCTGCGGCCCGACCCGCTCCACCTGGCACGCGCACAGGCGGCGGAGCGCGAGAACGCGGCGGCGCGGGAGAACGCGCGGACGGCGAAGGAGCCGGACGGGAGCGGTGCGGTCGCCGCCGAGGACCGGACGGCACGCGGGCCCGGCGTCGCGACCGGACTGTGGGTCATGCTGCTCGGCCAGGTGGTCAAGGTCGCCATCATGACGATGACGCCCGTCCACCTGGCCGCCCACGGGCACGGCACCGGCGCGACCGGGCTCGTCATCTCGCTGCACATCGGCGCCATGTTCCTGCCGTCCCCGCTCAGCGGCATGCTCGTCGACCGCCTGGGCGCGCTGCCGGTCGCCGCCGCCTCCGGCGTCACCCTCTGCGCGGCCGCCGTCCTCGCGGGCGTGGCGCCGACGGACTCGGTGACCGTCCTGGCCGGGGCGCTGGTCCTGGCCGGGGTGGCCTGGAACCTCGGTCTGGTCAGCGGCACGGCCATCGTCACCGCGGCCGTGCCGCCCACGAGGAGCGCCTCCACCCAAGGGCTGGTCGACGTCGGCCTGGCGGTCGCGGGCAGCACCGGCGGACTGCTCTCCGGTCTGGTCGTCACGGCCGGCGGTTACAGCACGCTGGCGCTGGGCGGCGCCGTCGTCGCCCTCCTGGTCCTCCCCGTGGCCGCCCGGGCGGCCCGCGACACCCGGGCCGCCCGGACCGTCCACGCCGGGTAGTGGCCCGCCGCGCACCGGCGGCGGGCCACCGGAGCCACCGCACGAACGGGGCGCGGTTCTGCACGGTCATCGCCACCCCGATCGCCTCGACCGACCCTGAACCGAAAGATCTTCGGCGCCCGTCGGTGAGAGGTGGTCAGTTGGGGCAGTGAGAACCGCAAGATTTCCTGCCACGCACCACGCACCACGCACCACGCGCCACGCGCCACGCGCCACGCACCACGCGCGCCCGGCGGCGCGGTGCCCCGGCCGAGGTCCGGAGCCGCGGCTCCGGGCCGTCAGGGCGCGCGCTGCGCCGCCGGATGCGGGCGGCGCAGCTCCGCGTAGACCGACCAGACCACCGAGACCGCGGGGACGGCGACGACGGCGCCGATCACCCCCGCCGCGATGCTGCCCGCGAGCACCGAGACGGCGACCACCACCGGGTGCAGGCTGACCGCCCGGCTCATGACCAGGGGGTGGAGCAGATGCCCCTCGATCTGACCGATCACCACGATCAGCAGCAGCACCACAACGGCGGTCACCGGCCCACGCGCGGCCAGGGCCACGAGGGAGGCGACCAGCATCGCGATCGGCGAGCCGACCAATGGGACGAAGGAGGCGAGGAACTCCAGCACGGTCAGCGGCAGGGCGAGCGGCACGTCCAGGAGGAACAGCGAGACGCCGACCATGACGGCGTTGCTCGCGGCGACGACGAAGATGCCCCGGGTGTAGCCGGCGAAGGTCCGCCAGGCCGCCCGGCCGCCCCGGTCGAGGCGGTCCGCCGCGGCGGACGGCAGCTGGGCGGACGTCCACCGCCACATCCGCTCGCCGGAGTGCAGGAAGAACACCGACATGAACAGGGCGAGCGCAGCGCCCGTGGCCAGCTCGATCGCCCGGTGGGCGCCGCTGACGGCCGTGCTGATCAGGGTCGAACGGTGGCGGGCCGCGAAGTCAGAGACCTTGTGTTCGAGGTCGTCGAAGGCCGTCGGACCGAGGTGCAGGGGTCGCCCCTGCAGCAGCTTCTCCAGCCGGTCCAGACCGCCCTGGAACTCCCGGGTCAGGCGGGCCATGTCGTTCGCCACCGTCTCCCCGATCAGGGCGAGCAGGCCGACGGGCACCAGGAGCGCCACCGCCAGGCCGACCAGCACGGCGAGCGGGCGCGGAACGGCACGGGCGGCCAGGTCGACCAGCGGCCGGACCACCGAAGTGATCACCAGCGCGAGGAAGGCGGCGAGCGTGATCAGGTGGAACCGGCCCAGCACCGTCAGCACCAGGTACGCGGCCACCGCGACGACGAGCAGCCGCCACGCGTAGTCCGACAGGCGGCGCAGCCCCCGGCCCGCGCCCCCGCCGCCGTCCGCCACGGGGGTCGGCCGACGGGGCCCGGGACGTCTCACCGGCATGCCGCACCGCCGGCGGCCGCACACCGGAGGCGGGCCCCGGGCCCGAAGGCGCCGACGGCGACCGCCCGGGCGGCGCCGGCCCGGTCCTCGGGGCCGGACGGGTGCCCGTCCGGCCCCGAGGACCGGGCGTGGCACCGGGAACAGTGGCACCGGGAACAGCTGGAGTGCGAAAACGGCATGCCCTCTGCATAGCGGCTGGTCCGCTCCCCGGGCAGTTCCCGCGCCGACGGTCACCCACCCCACGGGCGATCCCACGGGCTCCCACCGCACCACGTCGCGTCGATACTCCCGCTCCTCGCGACCCTCGGCCGGGCACCCGGCGGACCTAGGGTGCGAGCACGTGGCGGTACCAGCGGCGGTGCACCAGGGGTTCGACGCACAGCACGGCGGCGCCCGCGGCCACGCCGACCAGCTGGGAGGGCCAGCCTCCGCCGTTGACCAGGGCACCGAGGCAGGCAGCGGCGACGGCGACGGGCCTCAGCAGGGTCAGCGGCCCCAGGCCGACGACCATCGCGAGCGTGCCGGCGCGGAACGGCAGGAGGAAGTACGCGGCGAGGGAGAGCAGGACGGCGGCGGCGTAGAACGCGAGCGGGACGAGGAAGCCCGTGCCTCCGGCCGTCAGCTGCTCGTACGTCCGCGCCCGGTCCGGCCGACGCCCCCAAGATCGAACAAGCGGGCGAAGTCTCCCACGCCGGGTTCCCAGTACCGGGCTCCGGCCGGGCTCCGGGGACTGATCGTCCCCGGGGCACGGGCGGGAGTCGTCCGGCGGCCGTCCGGCCGACGGGAGTCACGGCCGGAGCGGGTACGGCGGCGCCGGGGACGGAACGGACCGACGCGGGGTGCGCCGTCACTCCACCCGGTGAGTCCTGGCCGACTCCCCCACCTGGGAAGACGCTTGAGGCTGTCCCACACGTCACCGATGCCGGCGGAGGCCGGGCCGTGCCGGTGAGGCTTCAGCGGGCCGGGGGAAGCGTCCCGACCGGCGGAGCCTCGGGCTGCCACTCGATCATCATGATCGTCGCATCGTCGGTCAGCGTGCTGTCGTCGTTCTCCAGCAGGGCGTGGATGAGACGGCGCAGCGCCTCCGGGGCGACCTCACCGGCGGCGGTGGCCCGGATCACGAAGTCGGCGAAGCGATCGAGTCCGAACATCTCGTGGTTCGTGCCCTTGGCCTCGATGACCCCGTCGGTGTAGATCAGCAGCCGGTCACCCGGTCGGAGCGAGAAGGTGTGGACGGAACGGGGCGCGCCGGAGAGACCCGCCAGGCCCAACGGCGGCTCGCTGGTGCGGGCCAGGGCATCGGCCACCACCTCACGGCCGCGGATCAGCAACGGTGGCGGGTGGCCGCAGTTCGCCCAGTGCAGGGTGCCGGTCGCGAGGTCGAGCCGGGCGAGGACGCCCGTGACGAAGCGGTCGGGGAACCACCGCTGGATGGCGTCGTCGATGGTGGCGACGAGGTCGGGCAGGTCGGCGCCGTTGCGGCGGGCGTTGCGGCACGCGGCGAGGGCCACGGCGGCGGTCAGGCCGGACGCGAGGTCGTGCCCCATCGCGTCCAGGACCGCCGCGTGCAGCACACCCTCGGCCAGCGAGTGGTCGAAGGCGTCACCGCCCAGGTCGTAGGCGGGTTCCAGGACGGCGGTCGAGATGACCTGGCTGTTGGAGACGGTGCGGACGGGGAGGAACGCGCGGAGCATCTCGGCGGGCAGGCTCATGGTCTCCGCCCGGGTGCTGCGGGCATAGCTGTCGCTGGTGTCCCGTTTGGAGGTGATCACCATGGCCGTCATCGCCGCGAGGAGCCTGCACCGCCGCAGCCCGCCGGCGTCGAGGCCGGTGGTCCGGACACCGAGCACGCCGAGCCGCTCGGCACCGTCGACCAGGGGCAGCCAGGCGAGCAGTGTGTCGGCCCCGTCCTCACCGACCCGCAGTGCCCCGGTGCGGTACGCCCAGCCGGCGAGGGTCCCGTCGATCGGCAGGTTGGCGCCGCCGGCCAGCGGGAACAGCTGGTTCTGCTGGATGTCGGCGAGGTAGACCGTGCTGGATCCGAGGCCGAGGGCCTGGGTGTACCGCTGGGCGATGGTGGGCACGTCGGCCGGGTCCAGCGTGCGTCTGGCAGTGAGGAACTCCTCCAGCAGCTGTTCGCCCAGGTTCAGTGGCAAGGTCTCGTCGGCCATCGTCCCAGCCGATCCCGCGCACCGCACGGCCGTCGGCCGACACGGCGGAGCCGGCCCGAGGTTCGCCCGTACCGGGTCCGGATCTCACCCGATCGGCGCACAGCCGGGACGGGTCGCCGGTGCGGGGGGTGCCGCAGGGACGCCGCGGGCGCACCTGGCCGGGTGGGGCCGGACGGGGGTCCCCTCAGCCGCGCCCGGCATCGAGATGCGTCCCGCGTACCCGCTTGATGCCGACCAGGACCCGGTAGCGGTCGCGCGCGCCGAACTCGGCCAGACGCCAGACCACCGGGCGGCCCACCTCCGCGCACAGGTGCAGGACGGTGTCCCCGCCCGCGCAGACGCCGACGTGCGCCCCGTAGGCGTCGTCGGTCGCGTTGAAGAGGAGCAGGTCCAGCGGGCGCGGGGTGCTGACCCGCCGGGTGGCGTCCCGGTCCTCCCACAGGTCGCTGGAGCGCAACGGCGGGACGACGCGGCCGAAGTGGGCGAGCACCGCGTAGGCGTAGAGCTGGCAGTTCGCCCCGGCGGCGAGGCCGGGGCGCTCGGCGACGGCGGGTGAGCCGGGGTGGCGGGCGCCGACGTACGGGACGTCCCACAGGAGCTGGGGCAGGTTGAGGGCCGGCTGCGGCGTCGGGTCGGTGGGCACGGGGCACCACGCTAGCCGCTGCCCGCGCCGCGGAAGGCAGCGCACCCGGTCGGGCCGGGCGCGGGGGCACCCGGTCCGACGGGGCGTCAGTCCTCCAGCAGGCGGCCGATGAGCTCGGTCGCCGAACCGGCCTCCCCGTCCTCGGCGGCGCACCGCACGTCGAACGCGGCGTCCCTGGCCCTCGACAGGGCCTCGGCGTCCCGGCTCCCGTCGAGGAACGACGACCGCTTCGGTGCGAGGTGCATGAGCACCCGGTCGTCGCTCCAGTCCACGGTGGCCGTCAGGAGCCCGCCGTCGTCCCCGGCCATGAAGGCGGTCATGCCGCGCAGGGCGGTGAACGCCCAGACCAGCGTGGGGAGACGGAAGTCGACCCGGGCCTCGAAGTCGAGCGTGAGCGAGCCGGAGGCCTCGTCGAACCCGGCCGTCAGGCAGCCGTCGCCGTCGAGACCGCGCAGCAGACCCGCGTAGTCGCCGCCGATCCAGCGGTCGCACTCCCGGACGGCACCGGCCAGCTCCGCGCGGTACCGGCGCCGCACGTCGCCGTCGTTCCAGGCCTCGCAGAGGCCGGTCCAGTCGTCCTCCGCCCAGGTGGAGGCGGGGGCGACCGGCGCTCGCAGGTAGGCCGACAGCCGTGGCCGCGCGATGGCCGTCGCTGCCGACATCATGACGTACTGGGACATCCGTTCCCCCGGTGGTGAACTCCTGCGGCGCGTGCGGCGCGTCGACTTCGCTTCCGTCGATTCCGCTTCCGGCGATTCTGCCCGGATCGATCCGCCCGCGTCGATCCCGCCCGGCGAGCGGGCAGGGGGCGAGCGGGCCCGGCGAGCAGGCAGGGCGGCGCACCGCACTCGCGCACCGGTGAGGATCCGGACCGGCGTGCCCGACCTCGTGAGGAACGGCACCGCCGCAGGACGTGCGGCCCCTCCTCGGGGTCCGCACCGCCCGCCCCGCCCACAGGGCCGAGCCGCCGGCCGCCGGCCGGGGCTACCGCCGGAGAGAACGAGACGGGCCGGTCACGGTTCAGTCGGGGACGGTCCGGTCCCCGCCGGCCACCACCCAGCGGAAGGAGCGGCTGTTGTAGTAGTTCATGCTCTGGGTGAGCGTCTCCCCCGCTCCCCCGGGGTCCGCCCAGCGCGTGATGCCCAGCCAGTGCCCACTGCCCCGGTTGATCACCGCATGGGGCCGGCCGTCCGTGACGACCCGCCAGGACTGGCCCGGCGAGGCCGCGGCGCAGTCCTCCGCGAGCACGGCCGCCTGGTCGGAGGACCGCCCGCCGTTGCCCAGGCAGAGCCCGGTGGCGACGTTCCTGATCCGGGCTCCCTCGCCGTCCGGGAGCAGCTGCCAGAGCTGCTCGGGCCGGTCCCGGCACGGTTGGAGGGCCACGCTCCGGGCCGGGCCGGCCTGCGCGCAGAGGGAGGTGCGGGCGTTGACCAGTCGGCGCGCGCCGGAGGGCGTCGCCGAGGCCGTCGGGGAGGTGCCGGACGGGAGCGCCGACGGAACGGGGGCCGGCGTCGGCGACGGCGACGGCGGTGGCGGATCGGCCTGACGTGCGGGCCCGACGGCGTCGCCCGCGGGGCTCGTCGCCGGAGACGGACGGCCGACGGTGGACGGCGCCCCGGCCTCCGGCAGCAGGACCGCGGCCGTCGTGGCGGCACCGGCGGCGGTGACCGCCGCCGCGGCCCAGAGCGACCACCCCTTGGCGGCCAGGGCGGCCAAGGGCCCGCCACCGAGCCCCGCCCCCGCCCCCGCGCCGAGCCCCGCGCCCACGCCGAGACCGGCACCGGCACCGGCACCTGGCAGGCCGACGGCGGGCCAGGCCAGCAGGGCGGCCGGGAGCGCGGCCGGGATCCGGCCGTTGAGCGCACGCAGCTCCTCGGCGGCCCGTGCGCAGTCGGCGCACGCGGCGAGGTGCCGATCGAGCTCGCGGCTGCGCCGCCGGCCCGGGCGACGCAGCGAACCGCTCAGCATTCGCCCGTAGTACCGGCACTCGTCCGTCGTCCGGGAGCCTAGGTGCTCGCTCAGGTAGGCCTCGCGCAGCCCCTCGCGGGCCCGCGCGGCGAGCGAGCGCACACCGCTCGGCGAGAGACCGAGCCGCTGCCCCACCGAGTGCGCCGTCTCCTCCTCGACCACCGAGTGCCACAACACCGCCTGCCACTGGTCCGGCAGTGCGCGGTAGGCGCGGGCGACGAGGGAGCGTTCCTCGGCCGCGAGCGTGCCGTGGGCGGCGTCCTCGTGCGCGAGGTGGGACGCCCAGGAGTCGACCTCGTCGGAGGGCAGCAGTCTCGCCTCGGGCCCGGCGCTCCACTCGGCGGCGACCCGCCGGACACAGGTCAACAGGTAGGGCCGCCAGGCGTACCGCGGTCCGCCACCGGCCGCCACCACCCGGTAGGTCCGGGCGAACGCCTCCGCGGCGAGGTCCTGGGCGGTCTGGGCGTCGCGGCAGCAGGTGCGCGCGTAGGACAGGACGGCGCCGTGGTGTCGGGAGAACACCTCCGCCATCACCGCCTCGGTGCCCGGGCCGCCCTCGGCCCGGGCACCGAGCAGCGCGGCGAGGGCGGCGTCGTCCAGGGCGGAGAGCTCCGGGCCGCGATCGTGCGGCAGGCCGCGCGGTGTCCTGTCGGGGAGGTGCATCTCTGAGCCGATCTGGTCGAGCCGTCCGAAGCGAAGCTACAGGCGTCATACGAAATACGGAATACGTGGCGGTGTCGCCGGGTCATGCGGGGGAAGTGTCGACGTCTGCCGGTCGGGCGCCGGCGGCGCGCCGTTCCCGGCACCCGCCACCGACACCCGCTGACCTCCGGACTCCACGGCCGGTCTCCCCAACTCCCTTTCCCCGTTCGGAATGTGATGCCGGAAGAGAGGGACTCCCCGGCCTCGGCGTCCCGCGCCTTTGCCGAACCTTTGCCATCGCGGTCCCGCTTTGCCCCGGCCCCGCCGGTGGGGTAGCGTCCGGCACCGACCTCCGCTCCACCCGGCCGTCTCCCCGGCTCCCGCTCCGTCGAGCAGGAGAGAGACATGCGAAAGAACCGTCACCGGGCGCCGCTCGCCATCGGCGTCCCCCTCGCCCTCGCCACCCTGGCGGCCGCGTCCTGGGCCACGGTGGGCCTGCCCGGCTGGGCCGACGAGCAGCCCGACCGGTCGGCGGCGCGCAGCGCACCGGCCACTCCTCCGGTCGCCTGCGACACCGCCGACGCCGCCGGCAAGGGCTGGTACCAGGCCGTGTACGTCCACCGGGCGGGCACCCGGCCCCGGGCGGACGCGGTCAGCGCGATCCGCACCACGCTGTGGAACGTGGACCAGGTGTTCGAGGCCAGTGCGCAGCGCTTCGGCCAGGGCGACAGCCGCCGCCCCCGGTTCGCCCAGGAGGCCGGCTGCCAGGCCCAGGTGCTCACGGTCGGCGTGGACGGCGACGACCGGTCGTACAAGGTCGGGCAGGTCCGCACGAAGGCCAGGGCACTGGCCGAGGCCCGGCTGAAGGAGGCCGGCGGCAGTGACCGGGCGCGGGTCGGGCGCACCCGGTTCGTCTACTTCGTGGACACCGGCCAGGCCACCGGCTGCGGCGTGGCCTCGGCGCCCGCGGCCAAGCGCCGGGCCGACCTCCACACCGGCTGGATCGCCGTGAACTGGCAGTGCCTCGGCGAGGCGGCGCTCACCCACGAGATGATCCACAACTTCGGGGTGACCCACTGCGACAACGACCACGACCAGGGCAGCGACCCGATCTGCCGCGGTTACGACAAGTCGCCGCGGTGCGACGACATCATGGGCACGGTGGTCCTCGACTGCGCCAAGGACGAGTTCGCCTACTTCTCCCCGCGCCCGGCGGACGGCAGCCGGCTGGCCCGGCACCCCGAGGAGAACGTCGCCAACAGCCCCTACCTGATCAAGGACCAGCCCGCCGGGCCGCTCGACGCCACCCTGGTCGGCCGGGCCGACGGAGAGTGCCTGACCGCCGGCGGGGACGGCACCTCACTGGTGCAGCAGCCGTGCGCACCCGGCGACAGCCAGACCTGGCGCCGCGCCGTCGGACCGAACGGCTACCTCACGCTGCGGCACCTGCGCAGCGGCAGGTGCCTGACGATGCCGTCCGAGGGCGCACCGGTGCTGGCCGACTGCAAGCCGGGCGACGCCCGCCAGGAGTGGTGGATGCCGTCCGCGCGCGGCGCCGACCGGGTCTACGGCAACCTGCGCAGCCGAGCCGCCGGCGCGGTGCTGAAGCTGCGGGGTGACGGCAAGCAGACGAACGCGCCGGCCGAACGCGCGCGGACCGGGGGTTCCCCGGCGGCACAGTTCCGGGTGGTGCCGATCGGCGCCGCCCCCACCACGGGCGCGAGCACCGGCGCCGCCCCCACCACGGGCGCGAGCACCGGGGCGGCAACCGCCTCGGCGCCGTCCGGTCGGCCCTCGCCGACGGTGCCGCCGGTCGGCGGCGAGCCGACGCGGTCCGCCGCCCCCTCGTTCACCCTGCCGCCGTTCACCGTGCCGCCGTTCGACCTGCCGTCGATCGGTTCGACGCCCTTCTCCCCGACGCCCTACGTCCCCGCGCCCGAGAGCTCCGAGATGCCGGAGGCGGACGGCGCCGCCGACGCGACCCCCGAGGAGGAGAACGAGACCGAACCCGACGCCGCCCCCGTGCCGGGCGAGGACGGCGGCGAGTAGCCACCTCCCGCCCACGCCGTCCGCGGCGGCCGGACCGGAACCCCACCCGGCCCCGCCCCCGCGGGCCCC